>JAKAWF010000299.1 GCA_021817025.1 bacterium | reverse complement strand
CCACGAACGCTGCTCGCCGGCGGCCGGGTGCTGTCCCGGCAGCGGATCGCCAGCCGGGTAGGGCACAAGCCGATCTCTGGTGCTCCGATCGTCTACCTTCTGAGTGCCGCCCACGAGCCGTCCGACTTGGGTCCCGATGTGGGTCCCGCGAGTTGGTCGCACTGGCGCGACCGTCCTCTGTGGCCGCTCCGGATCGTGTTCGCGCCGTTCGAACGGACGGCGTCGGCAGCTCCCCGGACCTGGTCCAATTTGCCTGTCCAGATCCCGTCGCCGACCCGATTCCCGTGTCCCCAGCCCGGACTTCCCCGGGAGCGGGCAGGAGCATGGTGACCCGCGGTTACCCGGACGCGCGCAGAACGCCGAAGGGTACCTCCACAGGATCGCGCCCACTCGGAGTCGAACCGTCACCAAGGAGTGACCGTTCGGCACCAGCCTGGATCCGGGGCATTAGTCGCTGCCCTTCGAGGCGCAACCGGCTGCGGTCCCCGGTGAGCAGGCGCCGTGACTCACATCCCTGGAAGGGAAGGGAGGTGGTAGCGCGAGAGTACATCCGACAACCAGGCCGGTTGACCGAACTCGAGGCCGTAGTTCGACGCCAGAACATCGACGCGCGAGGGGTCCGGGGGGCCGGCCTGCAGAAGGTTGCTCATCTCCTGGAAGAAACCCTCGAACCCGGCAGGGCATATCACCTCGATCATGCGGGCCGGAGTGGCGCCCGCGTTCCACATCGTGTGGATCTCTCCTCGAGGCTTGACAATGTAGCCTCCGGGACCGAGGACCACCTCGCTGTCGCCACTTCTGAAGCCAATCTCACCCAAGGTCACAATCGAATACTCATCCTCGCGGGTGTGCCGGTGTGGCGGAACGATCGCTCCGACGGGGAATGGATGTTCGACGATCGCCAGAGCGCCGCCCGTTTGGTTTCCCGAAAGCTTGAACTCGACTCCGATCGATCCGAGGTCCCCGACCCGGCCTTCACCGGGGTGGACGACTCCCAAACGTGGGGTGGTGTCGGCCATCACGCCTCCTGATATTGAAAGGACACTACTGTATTGTCGAATTTAGTATGGGGCGGCGGATGATGTCAAGGTCCGTTGCCCCCGCGACCCGGTCCTACCGGATGGGTAGGCGGGCTCAGCGAGTTGACGAAACAAGGTCGAAGATCGTGCAAGCGACGGTGGACCTGCACCGGACCGTGGGCGTGGCGGCCACCACGATCGTGGAAGTTGCCCAGCGGGCGGGAGTGACCCGGGCCACGGTCTACCGCCACTTCAAAGACGAAGTTGCTTTGATCGACGCCTGCAGCTCGTACTGGCTCCAGCAGCACCAGCCTCCGGACCCCTCGGATTGGGAGCGGATTGCTGGCCCAGCGGAGCGCCTGCGTATTGGCCTGGGGGAGTTGTACAGCTTCTACCGGTCGGGCGCGCAGATGCTGCAGCAGCTCTATCGCGACTTTGATTGGCTGCCTGAGCATCACCAGGTCGCCCTGCGACAGAGGGCGGACATGGCTCGGGCCGCCCTGCTTTCCGCCTTCCCACCGGCGCAGCGCGGGAGTCCGCTTTTGGGGGCGATGGTCGGTCACGCCGCGAGCTTCCAGACCTGGCGCACCCTCTGCTGTGAGTTCGGCCTCTCCGAAGCTGACGCCACGGACCTGATGGTGGAGTCGGCCTTGCTAACGGCTCGGCTCGGGCCTCCACACCGAACAGCAGATGGCGGGCGCCCTAGAGCGAGGGGCCGCGTGCCGGGCCAAGCCGGCTCAGCGACCACGATTCGGCCGGGCGCGGGGTAACTGGACGGGCCCCCTCTCTCCCGGCGACTTGGCAGTGGAGAGCTCAGCAGGAGTTGGTGGGCATATCGGGGGTGAGTCCGCGGCGTGCCGGTAGTTCAGTCTCGGAAGTAGGCCGCCGGTGTGCGACCGGTCTCCCGCCGGAAAGCCGCCACGAAGGCGCTGGTCGACTCGAACCCGACTTCAAAGGCGACGCTGGAGATGGCTCCCCCGTTGGCGAGGGCGGTCATTGCCGCCCGCATCCGGACCAGGGACCGCCACCGGCCGAAGGGAATACCGGTGTCGTTCACGAATGCTCGCGCCAGCGTGCGGCTGCTGGCGCCGACCTCGCGGCCCCACTCCTCCAGGGTTCTGCGATCGGCCGGGTGGGCTGAGATGCCCGCGGCGACTCGTCGCGCCCTCGCATCGGCCGGCATAGCCACCTGGATGGCCGTCGCGGAGGTCGGCTCCAGGAGGTCCGGAAGCATCGCCTCGGCGCGCAGCCGCCGGTCAGGAGCCAAGCCTCGGTCCGCCAGGTAGCCGACCAGTTCGGAGAGGAGCGGACGCGCGATCACTGGGGTGCAGCTGGTCCACCGGACCCGGCTTCGCACAGGACTCAGGTAGCAGGAGAGCATGGTGGCCGTCCCCTCGGACAGGGTCTCGTGGCGCACCCCCGCCGGAATGAACAGCGCTCTCGTCGGGGGCAGGATCCAGGCGGCGTCCTCGACCCGAACCACCAGCACACCGTGGTGCGCCCAGGCTAGCTGGTGATCCTCGTGGGTATGCCAATCGAAGACGAGCCCCTGAGGCATCTGGAAGGTGCAGACCTCAACCCCTGGACCATCCGCTGTGCCCAGTAGCGCGCCTTGTCCGTCCGGCGACACAAGTTGGCAGCTTACGGCGTTGGCGGGAGCGGCGCCAGGACCTACCCTGCGGTTCGTGAACCGAAACCATGAGCGCCTGTGCCCGAGCCCGGAGTGGGCGCGGTACATGCACGGGTCGGTCTTGCCGCTTGCGGTCCGAGGAGAGGATCTTGGCAGTGACATGCTCGAGATCGGCCCGGGTCCCGGGGCAGCCACGGACTGGCTTCGTCTCCACGTCGATCGGCTCGAGGCCGTGGAGGTCGACCCGGTCCTGGCCAGCCACCTGGCCGATCGCCTTAAAGGCACCAATGTGAATGTGTCTCTCGGAGATGGTGCCTCGCTGGAGTACTCGGACCGCTCGTTCGACTCCGTCGGCGCCTTCACTATGCTTCATCACGTCGCCACTCTCAGTGAGCAGCGCGCGATCCTTGCCGAGGCCCATCGGGTATTGCGTCCTGGGGGAGTCCTGGTCGGCTCCGACAGCCTCCCGAGTTCCGGGTTGCACGCCTTCCACGCCAAGGACACGTACAACCCGATCGAACCGGTGGTGCTGCTGGCCCTTCTGCAGGGGATTGGCTTCGAGCGCATCACCCTGGTCATTGATGAGGTCCTGACGTTCGCGGCCCACAAACCACCCCAGCGGCCGAGGCGAAGGGGCGCGAAGAGTACTGGAACACGTTCGCACCCGCCCCGAGGCGGGCCGGAGGACTGATATGAAACTTCCCTATGAGGGACCGGTCAAGACGATCCCGCTCAGCCCGGCGGTGATCCCCGAACCCCCCAGGCGTGGCGAGCCCGGTGGCGAGCCCTGCGGCATCTGCGGGAACTTCGCTGCTGCGCCGCTCTGGGCCGATGAGCATTTCACCCTTCATCCGCCCGTCGGAGGAAGCCTGCCCGGGGCGGTCTGGCTGGCCAGCAAGGAGCATGTGGACTCCTTCTCGGACCTCTCCCCGGAGGCGGCTTCCGACTTCGGACATGTGGTTGCACGGGTCGAGAGGGGGATCCTCTCCCTGGGAGGCATTGCCCGGGTGCATCTGTACCGGTGGGGAGATGGCGCTGCCCACTTCCATGTCTGGCTGATTCCGCGTCCATTGGGGATGCTCGACGCCCAGGGGATGATGCTCCCCCTATGGGAGGACGCCTTGCCGAACGTCTCCGATGAGGAACTGCGCTCGGCGGCGGAGCGGGTGGTGACGGCCATGGGAGGTGGGAAGGGATCCTGAATTCTTCCGGACGCCGTCTCTCCCGGGCCAGCATGTTGGGTCAAGCGGCGACCCGATCGCCAAAGGGCGAGGATTCTCGCTGTCTGACACAGCGACAATTCATCGCTGACCGCATCGCGAACTCTTGGCGCAACGGTTGGGGGTTGAAGCGGACCCTCGAGCCCTTGGCTCCCCTCCGCTGCCCGTGGCCGCGGCGCGGTTTGCACGGCTTCGCCAAGGCCAGCGGGGCTGGCACCCCAAAGCCAGCTGAGCGAGACCCGCGCGCGACTTCGCTAACCCTAAGTCGAGGCCTTGCACTGGCGCTGTCACCGGCCAGCGGGCCCCGGTCAGGCGGATTCCGCACCCTGCCTGAGCTCGGCGGCGCAGGACGCGGCGATGCCCGGGAGGTAGAAGTTGGCTGTCCCGATCTGGATCGCCCGCGCCCCCAGTTCGAGGAACTCGCGGGCGTCATCGGCGCTGGCGATGCCGCCGATCCCGATCACCGGGATCCTGAGGGCCGCCACCAGCCGGGCCACCGCGGCCAGGGCCAGGGGCTTTATGGCAGGCCCGCTCAGACCAGCCATCCCTGACCCTGGAAGGACCGGGGCCCCCCGGACGCGGGACCACTTGAGCCCGAGGTAGGTGTTCACCGCCGAGACCGCGTCCGCCCCACCGTCCTCGACCGCGCGCCCGATCTCGGCGATGTCCGTCACGTTGGGTGTCAGCTTCACGATCAGCGCCTTGCCGGTGACCTCCCGGACGGCCCTGGTGCAGGCGGCCGCGGCGTGGGGGTCCACCCCCAGGTCGAGACCGTGGGCGATGTTGGGGCAGGAGATGTTGAGCTCCACCCCGGCCACCTCAGGCACCGGGTCCAGCCGCTGGCAGACCAGCACGTAGTCCTCGATCGTC
>JAKAWF010000298.1 GCA_021817025.1 bacterium | reverse complement strand
ACTTGAGTGGGGCCGCCAGGTCGAAGGAGATCCGCTCCAGGCTGCGCTCTCCCGTTGCCACCCAGGTCAGAGAGGGCACGAATGTGAACCGGCGATCCCTGGCAATGAGGATTATCTGGGCACGCTCCGCAGACACCCGGCGGCGCAGCTCGGAGGCGGCGGTCAGCCCCCCGAAGGAACCCCCGATCACCACCACTCTCACCGTCAAGGGCGCGACTCCCCTGCCAGCATCAGAAGCTGAGGAGCCGCTCAGCCCAGAGCGTCCAGTCGGCCGCCTGTTCGAGCGTGCCTCGGACCACCCCTTCGACGAGCGCCGCGTCGGACACCCCCCGAGCATCCATGCAGGTGCCGCAGCAGGCGACCTCACCACCGTGGCGGATTACAGACAGGACCATGCGGTCGAGGTGGTAGTAGCCGTCGGGGACCTTCTGGTTGGACACCGCGCACCCCACCGCGTCCCCGAAGAGAAAGACGCGAACCTCCACTCCGTCCCGCCGGGCCAGCGCTCCCGCCAGCCGGAGTCCGTTCCAGGACCTCTCGGTGCCGTAGGCCGGGTCGTTGAGGACGATCAGGACCTTGGTCACGCTGCCTCCTCCGTCCCCACCGTCACCGGCAGTCCAGCGAGGCGCCACTCCGGCAGGCCTCCATCGAGCCTCCTGGCCGTCAGCCCCCTGAGCCGGCATGCCTCAACCGCCTGGGGTGCCAGCACGCAGTAGGGGCCGCGGCAGTAGGCCACGATCTCCACCTCCGGGGTGAGCGTGGCCAGGAATGACTCCAGCTCAGCCAGCGGCACAGATCGGGCGTGCGGGATGTGTCCTGCCAGATACTCCTCACGGGGCCTGACGTCGAGGACAAGTACGGATCCGGTGCGGAGGCGTGCGAGCAGCACCTCTCGGGGCATCGGCTCCATTTCGGGGGGCACCTCGAAGTGCTGACGGATCAGGCTATCGACCTCGGGAAGCCGGTGGCGGGTCAGGTCACGAAGGGCCGCGAGAAAGTGGCAAACATCCTCATCAGCCAGCCGGTAGTAGACATTTCGCCCGTTCCGCCGGGGAGCCACCAGCCCAGCGAGCTGGAGCTGCCGGAGCTGGGCGGAGGTGTTCTTCAGCCCCGCCCCCAACTCCTGTGCGAGGGAGGACACACTCCGCTCCCCCTGGCACAGCACCTCGACCAGGGCCACCCGCACGGGACTCGCAAACGCCATCGCCACCCGCGCGAATTGCCCATACAGCGACCGCTCGACCTCCGCGGACCCCCTCGGCTGTCCGGAGATTAATCGCATACTCTATAGAGTATCAGACATTGCAGCTCGTTGAGGTCTGCACCGGCCGTCTCCGGTCGGCGCCTCAAGCCGCAACTTGCTCGGCCCGGCTCCCTGGGATGGTCTTCCCAACCCTCATCGGCCAGCGGTACGCTGGACCTGGTCCGGCTCGACCCGCCTAAAGACGACTTGAGCCGGTCTCCGGGTCACTGCGCAGCAGGGCCCCGAGCCGACGCTCGAACTCGTCGTGCCCGATGACACCGGTCGCGTAGCGCTCCCGCAGGAGCGCCAGCGGATCTGACCCCACCGTCTCCCGTGCTTGGTCGGGGGCCGGGTCGACAACTCTGCGGAGCCCACCGCGGGGACCGCAGTGGGACGGTTCACCGCTGCGCATGGTGCGCGCCATCACGGTGATGCCGATCAGCATCATGGCCGGTATGACCAGCAGCAGTGGCCACGAGCTTCCCCACCCTAGCCCCATCACGGCTGGTGCTCCCCGGCAGGCCGCGATCCTGAATAGCCGCAGCGGCCACCTCCAACCGCAGTCCTGAGGCCGCGGGCCCCGACTTGCGGAGACCCACGCCGCCCGCGATCGGCCCCCGGCTCACCCACCGGAGCTTCGGACCCGATTCAGTTGATCAAGGACATCCGCCAACTCCTGCTCAAGATCGCGCTGGCGCTCCTCCAGCGAGGTGCGACTCTCACTCCTCGCTCGGCCCCGGCCGCGCTCCCAACCGCCAGACCCACCCCGGCACTCGCAGTTGCATCCGCAGCCCCCGCGGCCTTCTCCGTTCATGACTGGTCTCCTCTGTGGTCGTACCGGTCCAGAAAACTGGCTACCTTCTGCTGGTGGATCCGCAGGGACTCCGCCCACGCATCCAGGAGAGCCGATCCTTCATCAGTGAGCTCGTACGTTCGCTTGAGCGGTCCGGGGAGGTCCTGGCGCCAGCTGGAGCGCACCATTCCGTCGGCCTCCATGCCGCGAAGCATCCGGTACATGTTGCCGAGATCCACCCGAACCTCACCGGGGAACTCCGCCAGGTCCTCGGCCAACTGGTAGCCGTGAGCCTCGCCCGCTCGTAGCCTCAGGAGAATCGCCGCCTCCTGGAAGCGCTCAATCCGAGCTTGAACCTCGAACCCCCCGGCCCCAACTCGGCACCAGCACCGCGGCTGGCTGCCCCTCGTACCATTAGCCATGACACTACTATATGTCAATGACATATGTAAGTCAACCCTCTGGACTTCCGCCGGGCAGCGCGAGGCCGTTCACCGCTGCTCCAGTCCCCGCTCGAAACATCGACGCAGCAGTGGATTGCCTCGTCGATCCTGTGGTGCGCCGATTGATCCACCGGTCCGGAGTGGCGGCTCCGAGATAGGTCTCGGCGGACGTCGGAGGCCAAAACGAGCCGGAACCGGCGTCTCGGGCGCATACGACCCTTCGCGGAAGGTTCGAGCACCGGTCGGTGAGGATTCGCTCCGCCCGAGGCGCCTGGCCCCAAGGATCCACTCGTTCTCCGGTGGCGCGGCCGTCACCATCACCCCGTACCTGGCGAGCCAACCGTCCATCGCCGCCAGGCTGGACCACGGCCGCCGAATTCTGGCGACGCCCTCGCTGGCCCACGTGAGTGCTGCGGCCATCCTGGGCTCCTAGTCACCCGGCCCCTGGCCCGTCGGGTCACCGCCTCTCAAGGGACAGTGGCGAGTAGGCCGCGAAGCACCGCAGGTTGGGCACCCCACCGCGGTTAACGGCCTCGGATGACTGGCGCCCCGCCATCGTGTAATCGGGAAACTGTGGGGCCCATTGAGATCAAATAGGCCTGAGGGGTGGTCCCTGGACAAAACCTCAGTCTGGGGGACTGGGGGTCGCAGGTTCGAGTCCTGTCTCCCCGACCACTACAGCGGCATGTTCTTAACTGGGCGCCCCCTGGCTCACTCGATACGGCCTCTGGGGTCCCGGAAGCAGTTGCCAGCCAGGGGACGCCGTTGCCGAGCAGCGGTGGCGCCTTGGGGCGGCTTGAGCGCTGTCCCAACTGGAGCATTGCGATGCCTCGAGGCGGTCCCACAATCGGGGTCGGCTGCCTTCCCAGCATCAGCATGGCGGCCCGCGCGGTGCACCGGCGAGTCTGGCCGCGGTGCCTGCCACGGTTTGGGGATGGCTAGAATTAGCCCCTCCCTGCTGCCCGGGAATCCTGGCCCCCGTCCGCCGGACACCACCTGATGGGAGACGGCGACGCCCCACATCAAGTGCTCCAGACCGCCGCACGCATTCAGCCCCTGAGCGTGGACAGCGCCTTCGAGACCGACCATTGCGATTGAGGCTCCAGTATGACGACGGAAAGCGCGTCCGGCCACTCGGCGCCCTTCTTCGGGGTCAGCGCGATTTCTGGTGGAACCAGGACTTCCTCGGCTTGGTCGTTGAGCGCCTTGGCCTTGCTGGGACGCGGTCTGTTTTGGACGTGGGGTGCGGTTTGTGGCACTGGTCTCGGGTGCTCACCCGAGTTCTTCCAGCCGCCTCAGAGGTGGTCGGCATTGACTCAGAAAGCGCCTGGGTCAGGCAGGCGCGCCTGGTCGATGCCGACCGCCGGCCGCCAATAGGGACCACCGTCCACCAGGGAAGGGCAGAGCAACTACCCTTCCCGGACGCGCGCTTCGACCTCGTCACCTGCCAGACAGTCCTGATCCACGTGGCGGACGTTCCCAAGGTTCTCCGCGAGATGTGCCGAGTTGTTCGACCCGGCGGAACAATACTCGTGGCAGAGCCGAACAACCTGGCTGGTCAGCTGGTTCGCTCGAGCGTCTCGTTCCAGGACGACCCGGAAGCCCTGGCTTCACGGATCCGCTTCTACGCCAGTTGTGAAGCCGGGAAGATCAAGCTCGGGGAGGGCGACAACTCGGTTGGTGACCTCCTGCCGGGCTACTTCGCCGAGGTGGGTCTCCAGATCGTGGGGTGCTACCTCTCGGATAAGTCCTCTCCACTTTGGCCGCCCTACTCCTCCCCAGAGCAGGGTGCCCTCGTAGAAGCGATCGCGGGTGCGGCCGCGGAGGAGCGATATCCCTGGAGCAGGGAGGAGGCTCGTCGGTACTTTCTCGCGGGTGGCGGTAGCGAGGCGGCGTTCGAAGAGGCCTGGTCGTGCACGGCCCAGGCAGCGCGAGCGGAACTTGCCGCGATTCGGGGCGGGTCGTTCTGGTCGAGTGGCGGGCAATTGACGTATCTCGTCGCCGGTCGGAGGCCGGCTGGGGGGAAGTAGCCGGCCACCAAGGCGTAGGCGGGCACCCGGACCGACTGGCCGACTTCCCGCGCGGCCGTACGGGTTCCTCGTCGTTCTTGCCGCCGTCCCTTCCCCGGGACGACATCCTGACGGTGTCGGCGGCCTCCGTATTCGGGCACTACTGCTGTTTGCGTGGGTCATGAGCGGTCGGGGAGGGGCGGGCAGAGGCCGCCGAGGTTGAGCTTGGCGAGGGCGATGATGGCTTCGGCGGAGTGAAAGCCG
>JAKAWF010000297.1 GCA_021817025.1 bacterium | reverse complement strand
AACATCCGTGGCGGCGGGCTCCACCTTGCTGCGATGCTTGGTGGTCCGCGGCCTTACCTCGCGGCTCACCGATATCCCAACGTGGGAAGCCCAAGGGGGATGCGCACGGCTGCGAGGGCATCGGGGAGGCAGAGCACACTGGCCCGGATCGCGGTCCATGGTTGGTACGGAGTTCGCAGGGGATCATCGTGGTGAAGCAGTGCCCGGCGGCGGCGTTCGCTCACTCCCGCCTGGACCAGCCGCTCGACGAATGCCTGCCGGCACGACCTCAACCAGAATCCGGACAGCTCCTGCGAGAGCCCAAGGTAGCCAAGCAGCCACTTGTCGAGTTTGACTTTCCTGCCGCGGGGATATGGCAGCAAGAAAGCCTGGTCCGAGCACAGACCCTGGACGGCGTCTAGCCGCCGCAGGAGCTGGAGGGTTTCCGGCGCCCAGGGCGCGGTCCCGTCTACGAGGCCTCCCTGCCCTCGTTTGCCTGGGTCGTAGAGGACGCCATCTCGCCAGCGAACATACGATTTGCGCAGCTTGGGCAGTACCTCGAGTCGCAAGCCATAGTTGACCAGCAGGTCGACCGCGAGCGCCGCGACCAGCGCGTCACGCTCCGGGGTCCCCTGCATGGTCGCACTGAGGACCTCGCTGGAGCGATTGACGAGAGTGTGTGCTACCCACGGCAGCACAGCGAACCGGGTCCCGGCGCGGGAACCCGCCCCCCAAGGCGATGGAGGAGGTGACTCACCTGAGAGAGCGACGTGTGCGAGAACATGTCGCTGGTTCACCAGGCGGTCGCGCTCTGTTTCGGGTAGGGCCTCCAGCAGCCACTTGGCCGCCAGCTGGCGTGTTCGGCATAGACGGGCGCCAAGAGTGGCCACCGGGCGTGATTCATAGGCGACCTGAGAGTCGTCCCCGCCGGCCGCTGCCCCCCCTGCCAGGCAGATGTCAGCTGGCTCAAGTCCACACTCCAAGGCCAGTGCCCGCCCAAACACCCTCAAGCTGGCGGTCTTCAGAACCCGGCCCGCGAACTGCTCGCCGGTGATGGCTGAGAGCCGCGAGTCAGGGTTCGGCCCGAGGGCGATCTGGGCCTTCCAGAACCCGATTTCCATCGGGGTCAGGTGATGCACCCCCCAGGTGACGATGCTGTCGGTGGGGGCGGTCGCAGGATCGTCCGGCGCAACCGACCAAACGCTGGGGTCGAGATGGAGCGTTCGACTAATGTTTGCGTCCAGCGGTAGGAGTAGGCAGCCCCAGTCCTCTTGGACGACCGCGCCGACGATCTCGCGGGGTGGCTGTCCCGTCCCGGCGACCACCTGGTGCTCTGCCTCACCGAGGTGGAGAACGGACAGAAAGAGCCTCCCCAGAGTGGCGATATTCTCGGTAGTGTCCACAATTCGTTCTCCGTCCCACCGGACATCGCATTCGGCCATGAGGTGTGCGATGTGCTGCGCTGACGGCAGAGATGGCGCGCGCAGGCCAGCCAGGTGCTGGAGGGCGTCTCGCTCTTGGGACGGCCCCTTTCGGGTTGGGCGTTTGTCGCGGGTCGTGTTAGAGGATGCGGTCCCCGAGCGGCCTGAACGGGCCGCGAACAACCAGGTCCGCCGGCGCTCATCCTGGACTCGGCCAGGCGCCTTGGCACTGGGTCCGGCCCCTCCAGCTTCATGTCCCGTGGCGGCACGGGGTGAGGTGGGGCGGGTTATGGCCTGCCGGGTGATGACAGGTCGCGCACCTGCTCCTGCTTCGACAATCTGTTCCCAGCGGTGAGCATAGGCGTTGAAGGTTCCCGCCTTCTTGTACCGGTCGGCAAGAAGACGGCTGACGCCATCGGCGTCGCTGAAATCGAGCTCAGAGGTGGCCAGCACGACTAGCAGAGGAAACACCCACGCGGCGGCGCTCCCCGCCTTGTTTCGTAATTCTTGGAGAGCCGCGAGTGCGGTCGGACCCAGGGCACGCAGCCGCGCATTATCCACGCAGGGCAGCCCCCGCCAGGGCCTCTGACTGCTGAATAGGAAGGCGGCCAAGGGGCCCTCGGCCAACTGCGGCCGCCGCGCAAGCCACCGCCCCAGTCGCAGATCAGCTGCGGCACTGGTGAGGCGCTCAGCATGGTCAGGCTCGAGTATGGCAAGCGCTTCGAAGACGGTGGGTAGTCCTGGGGCAGTGGATCGAGCCAACGGGGAATAGAACGTCTCGACGGCCCAGGTCGTCTCATCCATGTGCCACTCCTCGGGGCAAGCCTCTGGTGGACGCCTGAACTCGACCCTGCTCTCGACGACGAGGGGTGGTGGGCCTCTTTGAGGTCCTGCCCGCCGAGTCCTTTGGCCGTGACCGCTCGATGGACGTAGCAGATCGCCCCCGTGGCGAAGTGCGAGGGAAAGCTAGAGCAACCACCTCCCGCAAGCGTCGACGGGTCCCCGCCAAATCACTGAGATCGACTTTGACCTGGTCGAGCATCTCGGTGACCCCTGTGATCCTGCTAGGATCCCGGGCAAGGTTGACCGCAATTTTGCGCGCAACCTCATCTGCCAGACACCTCCGGCGGAACAGGCTCCAGGCGGCGGGGCAGCTCGTCTGCAGGTCGGCGACGCGGAGCAGTTGACATACCCGCTGGGGCGTCCAACCTGTCGCCCCGGCAATGTCGATGGATGCCCAGTTGAGGGCTCGGAGGCGTGCGATCTGAGTGACCCTGAGGACCGGGTCTCGAGTGGGCTGCCCCAGCGGACCCAGGGCTCGAAGCACCTCGATCAAGAACTTCGGCTCGGTGCTGGCGTGATAGACATCCATGACGAGCTGAGATCGGTCAACAGCAATGGCGGCAGCGACAATCGACTCACCACGTACCACCTTGCATTGGCCGCCCGGGCCCCGGACAACGACTGGCCGGGGGAGCGACCCGGCGAGAGAGTTAAAAGTTTTAATTTCGGCGGGCCTGGCGTCTCGGTCAACGACGCGGCGGAGTTGGGCCAAGCTCCAGACCTCGCGGTGATCGACACCGCTCTCCACGACCTCGCGCGGACCTGCCTCGGCTGTGGCGCTGGCACCGTTGAGTGGGGGCGGCCCTTTACTGTCCTCATGGGACGTTGGGCGTCGGCGTGACTTGGCCGGCGGTGCCACCTCTGTCACTGGGAGGATCGGAGGGCTCGGAGGAGACGCCAGGTCCCCCGGGGGAATCCCAGGTGCCACTGCGAGCTGGGCAGTCTCGGCGTGCAGGGCCTGGCGTAACGCACTGGGGCTATCGCTCCCGTCCGCCAAGTCCGCGAAGCTGAGTTGGGTGTCGAGCCCTGGGGATGGCGGATCGGCCATCTGCTTCGATCGTGGCGCGTCTGGGTACCCAGCCTTGGGCTGGACGGTCCCCATTAGCGGCCCCTCGGGCCGCGTGGCCCGGGACCGGCGGAGACCTCAGGTGTCTGCGCCGCGCCCTCCAAGAAAGCTTCAAGGTCTTGTACTCGGACGCGAGTGGAGCGCTGGCCGATCCGGCAGACCCGCAGGTGGCCGCTCCGAATTTCCGACCAGATTGTGGTCCGTGACAGGCCGGTGAGGGCGGCAACCTCACCAACTCGCAGGGCGAGCCGGTCGGCGTATTCGGGGTGGGCCTGATCTTGGTGGGCGGGCCCGGTGTAAATGGCCATGACGACTCCCGGCCCCGGAGCCTATCGCCCCGCAAGCCATCGTCACGGCCAGATCCGCCCGGTGACAGGAGCGGTCCCTATGTGCTCCGTCCTCGGCGTGACGCGCCACACGGCGCAGCCGATCCTAAAACAGGCTACAGCGTATCAGATTGCCACCCCGCACGCGCAGGCGACCTCTAAAACGGAATGTCGTCCTCTTCGCCAAGCACCCTGGTCCGCGCCACCTCCACCGCCACCAGCTCGGCGAACTCGGAGTGCAGGGCGCGGCTCTTGGCTTCGACCTGTAAGAGTAGCCCCCCGAAATCCAGACGGAAGGGCTGCTTGCACACCGCGCACCACGCGTCAGCGACAGGCGGGGCGGCGTCAGCTTCGTCCCATTGAATAGAAGGCCGGACCCATCCAGGATGGTCCCAGCCATAGGTAGGGCTGACGCCGGGGTGGGCGCGATGTGAGAGAACCTGGGGATGGCGCGAGGCATGCACCCGGTGCTGCGTCCACTGCCACACTCCCCTCTTGCACGCCCAGTCCCGGTCAAAGTCGAATCTATCGATGCGCTGTGTGGCGGGGTTGTAGCACAAGATTCCTATAGGAGTCCCACAGTTTGCGTGCTGGACGAGCGCGCCGGCCTTGATGATCCTGTTGCTCAAGACCGCACCGTGGCCGAATGGGGCGGGGCGAGGCGATGTCATGCACCTACCGTAGCACTAGTCCGTCCTCTAGTTGCCCCCGCAGCGGTCGGCGCACTCGGGCAGCCGCCCCCGTACCATGACGGACGCCATGGCACAAGCACAAGCACACTTGCAATGACCCGCCGACGAGGCCAGGGGGAGGGCACCATAAGGCACCGGGCCGATGGCCGTTGGGAGGGGCGGCTTGATCTCGGCTGGGCGGGAGGGAAGCATCAGGCCCGGTCGGTGTACGGCCGGACCCGACAGGACGTGGTGCTCAAGCTCCGGCAGCTTCAACAGCAGCTTGACGCTGGGCAGCCTTCCTTCGATCAGCGAACCACTGTAAGCCAGCATCTCGAATCCTGGCTGGCGACGGCCGAACCTCGGCTCCGGCCCACCACATTGAGATTTTACCGTGGCTTCGTTCGCCACCAACTTGCCCCCGCGCTCGGGCAGGTCCGCTTGGCGCAACTTCAGCCGGCGGATGTAGTCGAAGCAAT
>JAKAWF010000296.1 GCA_021817025.1 bacterium | reverse complement strand
ATTACCGAACTCGGGTCGCATCCGGGCGGACGCGGAGGCCTGGCCGGCCCCGCCGGAGCCGGTCGGCGGGCCGTCCGCGATGGGGACGGATGGGATCACCCCGCCACGGTGCCGACGATCTCCCTCCCGTAGGCCTCCATGGTCTCCTCCTGCTGATCGTGCATCAGGTAGAGGGCGAACTGGTCGACCTCCAGCTCCGCCAGGGCGGCCAGACGCTCGCGGTGGGCGGAGACCGGGCCCAGCACGCAGAACCGGTCGACCACCTCGTCGGTGACGAAGTCGACGCTCGGGTTGCCGGGCTTGCCGTGATGTCCGTAGTCGTAGCCCCGGCGCCCCTGGACATAGCCGGTGAGCGCCCGCGGCACCAGATCCGAGTCGGGCCCGTAGCGGCGCACGATCTCGGCCACATGGTTGCCCACCATGCCGCCGAACCAGCGCAGCTGGTCCCGCTGATGGGCCAGATCTTCGCCGACGTAGGCGGGCGCGGCGACGCACACCTTGAGCGAGCGGGGGTCGCGGCCGGCGCGCTCGGCGGCGGAGCGGACGCTGCCGATCGCCCAGCGGGCCAGCTCCGGGTCCCCAAGCTGCAGGATCAGACCATCGGCATGGCGGCCCACAACCTCCAGCGCGCGGGGGCCGTACGCCGCCATCAGGATGGTCAGCTCCCCCGACTTCACCCACGGCAGTCGCAGCGGCCGGCCCTGCCACTGAACCTCCCGGCCCTCCACGAGCCCCTTGACGACGCCGATGGTCTGCGCCACCAGATCCAGGTTCGCGGGTCTTCCCCCGGCCACCCTGACAGCGGAGTCCCCCCTCCCAATCCCGCAGATGGTGCGGGGCCCGAACATCTCGTTGAGGGTTGCGAACAGGGAGGCGGTCACGGTCGGGTCGCGGGTGACGGGATTGGTCACCATCGGACCGACCCGGATCCGGTCGGTCTGGGCGAGGATCTGTGAGTAGATCACAAACGGCTCCTCCCAGAGCACGACCGAGTCGAAGGTCCACAGGTGCGTGAAACCCGCCGCCTCCGCCCGCCTGGCGAGCTCAATGGTCCGGCGCGCCGGGGGATCCGTCTGCAGGACCACGCCAAACTCCATGCTCCTCACCTCCTGCCTCAGACCGGAAACTGGCACAGCCCTCGGGGCACGAATCTGCCATCTCCGGGGCGGCCGCGGTAGCGGCCGTCCTCCAGCACCACCGTCCCGCGCAACAGGACGGTCTCGACGGCGCCGGTGATCTCCATCTGCTCGTAGCACGAGTAGTCCACCGCCATGTGATGGCGGGCCGCCGACAGGGTCTGTCGGGCAGCCGGGTTGTAGACCACGATGTCGGCGTCCGACCCCGGAGCCAGGCTCCCCTTCTGCGGGTACAGGCCGAACATCTTGGCCGGTGCGGCCGAGGTCACTTCGGCCCAACGGCACAGCCCGATCCTCTCGGCGACCACCCCCTGGTAGATCAGGTCCATGCGATGCTCCACGCCGGGCAGGCCGTTGGGGATCTTGGTGAAGTCATCCCTACCCAGCTCCTTCTGCTCCTTGAAGCAGAAGGGGCAGTGGTCGGTGGCTACGACGGACAGGTCGTCGGTCACCAGGCCGCGCCAGAGGGCTCTCTGGTCCAGCTCGGTCCGCAGCGGCGGTGAACAGACGAACTTGGCTCCCTCGAAACCGGGGCGCGCCAGATCATCCTCGGAAAGGAACAGGTACTGGGGACACGTCTCCGCGAACACGGCCTGGCCGCGGTCGCGAGCACAGGCCACCTCCTCCAGCGCCGCCGCCGCCGAGAGGTGCACGATGTAGAGCGGCGCTCCGGCCACACGGGCCAGCTCGATGGCCCGATGCGTGGCCTCCGCCTCCAGACCCGCGGGCCTGGTGCTTCCATGAAAGCGCGGGGCGGTCTCGCCGGCCGCCAGCGCCTGCTTGGTCAGCTCGTCGATGGCCAGACCGTTCTCCGCATGCATCTGGATGAGCGCGCCGTTGCCCGCCGCGCGCCGCATCGCCTGCAGGATCTGCCCGTCGGTGGAGTAGAAGACTCCCGGGTAGGCCATGAACAGCTTGAAGCTGGTGATCCCCTCCTCCACCAACTGGTCCATCTCCAGCAGGGAATCGTCCCTGACGTCGGAGAGGATGAGGTGGAACCCGTAGTCCGAGGCGCACCGGCCCTGGGCCTTGCGGTGCCACTCCTCCAGCCCCTGGTGCAGCGACCCGCCACGGGGCTGGATCGCGAAGTCGACGATGGTGGTGGTTCCGCCCCAGATCGCCGCTCTGGTCCCGGTCTCGAAGGTGTCGGCCGCAAAGGTGCCCCCGAAGGGCATCTCCATGTGGGTGTGCACGTCGACGCCGCCCGCCACCACATAGCGCCCGGTCGCATCGATCCGGCGATCGCAACCGGCTTGGAACCAGCGGCTGAGCTCGGACTCGGGGGCGCTCAGCCCAACGATCCTCTCCCCCTCCACCAGCACGTCCAGGAGTTGCGCGGAATCGGCGGTCACGACCGTGCCGCCACTCACCATCAGCCGCATGACCTACCCCTCCACCCATCCAAAACCTCCGGCCGCTCTCTCTCGGCCACCGCTGAGCCGGCCAACTCAGGAGGCCACCAGAGCGTCGTAGGAGTCCGGGCGGCGGTCGCGATAGAAGGCCCAGCGGCGACGGACCTCCTCCAGGAGGTCCATGTCCAGATCCCGGACCACGACCTCGTCGCTCTGGTCGGAGGCCGCCTCGCCGACCAGGGCTCCCTGGGGATCCACGAAGTAGGAGCTGCCGTAGAAGTCGTCGTCGCCCAGGGGCTCGACCCCGACCCGGTTTATCGCTCCCACGAAGTACTCGTTGGCCACCGCCGCCGCCGGCTGCTCCAGCCGCCACAGATACGACGACAGGCCCCGGCTGGTGGCCGACGGGTTGAACACGATGCGCGCCCCGCCCAGACCCAGGGCCCGCCAGCCCTCCGGGAAGTGACGGTCGTAGCAGATGTAGACCCCGATCCGCCCCACCGCGGTGTCGAACACCGGGTAGCCGAGGTTGCCAGGGCGGAAGTAGAACTTCTCCCAGAATCCGGGCAGCTGAGGGATGTGGTGCTTGCGATACTTGCCGAGGTAGCTCCCGTCCGCGTCTATCACCGCCGCGGTGTTGTAGTAGACCCCGGTCTGCTCCTCCTCATACACGGGCACCACCAGCACCATCCCCGTCTCCCGGGCCAGCGAGCGCATGGAACTCACGGTGGGGCCGTCGGGGACGGGTTCCACCAGCCGGTAGTACTGCGGGTCCTGCACCTGGCAGAAGTACGGCCCCGTGAAGAGCTCCTGAAAGCACAGCACCCGGGCGCCCTGGGCCGCCGCCTGCCGGGCCAGGGCGACATTCGCCGCCACCATCGACTCCTGGCTCCCGGTCCAGTGGCTCTGAACCAGGGCCGCCCTGATCACTTCCGTCATCCTGGGCCTCCTTCAACGTCTGCCGCAGAGACCATGCCCCACGGCGCTTCCGCCGCCCCGCTTTCCGTCTCTCCGTCGGCATCTGAGGGAGGGGGCGCTCCCGGAGCGCCCCCTCCTGGGATCTCGGCTCAGGGCAGCAGCGACAAGCTGCGAGCCGTGAAGGTCTGGACCGCCGACCACGACGACGGTCCGCCCCGCAGCGGCTTGACCCTCACCCAGTACAGCTTGCCACCCAGCCCGGTGAGCCCGGCCAGGGCGTTGCTCACGAGCGGAGCGGACACGCTGGTGGTGGCGAGGAAGAACTCATTGCTGGTGGAGCTGTCGGTCATCGGGTCGACCCCGTCGATCTCCAGCAGGTAGCCGTCCCGGGCGGGGATTCCCGCCACCGGAACGAACGGGAAGGCGACCGAGCCGGTGTGGATGATCGGGGCCAGCAGGGTGGCCGTGGAGCCCGCGGCCGGCCTGCCGACGGTGGCGATGGTGACGGGCCCCAGTCGCGTGGCCCCGGAGCTCACCATCACCTGGACCGGGCCCGCGCTCACGTTGCCTGAGACGTCCAGCTGCAGGCCGGTGACATAGGCGGTCGAGTCCACCTTGCTGCTCTGGTAGTGGACCGGGATCGTGACCGTCGTCGGGGCCACCGTGGCCGGGGCGAAGTACGTCCCGTTGTCATCCGGGCTGGGCACGAAGGTGGAGCCCACCGGCACGGACCGGGGATCGAAGGTGACCCCGGTGCTGGGAGAGGTGATGGTCAGGGTCAGGGGATTCGCCAGCGCTCCCGGCTTGAGCTCGGTAATCTGCAGCGCCGCCGCCGCCTGACCGGAGGTGAACTCCATGAGATACGGGTCGGTCATCGGTCGCACCGTGAGGGTGGCAGATGTGGTCGCTGCGGGCGGCGCAGCGGTCGTCGTGGGCGTCCCCGTGATGGCCTCGGGATACCCTCCTCCCACCGCCACCGGCTGCATCACGTTGCGGGCCGGGCTCTCAGCACCTCCCCCGTGGAAGAAGGCGTACATGCTGACCACCCCGGGAGCGGCCGCCCTCCCCAGGTAGGGGAGATTCCACGACTGCTCGATGGTCCGCAGGATCGAGTACTCGTTGTACTGCTGGTCGGAGACGACGTGCCCCGCGACGTTGGTGATGACGATGGCCAGGGTGCGGCCCCCGCCCAGAACGCCGCCCGGGAAGGGATACGTCTTGCTGCTGAGGTCGACACCCGCCGGGTACACCGGCGCTCCGGCCACCCCCTGGTTGGCGACGTAGTAGTAGTTCTGGGGCATGCTCGCGTCGTAGTTGTTCTCATCGAAGGCGAAGAAGATCGCCGACGGCCCGGAATGCCATGCGCTGGAGTCGATGATCCGGG
>JAKAWF010000295.1 GCA_021817025.1 bacterium | reverse complement strand
AGCCTTCAGCAGGGGCGCCAGCGGTACCGGGACGTGGTTGGCCCTGGAGAGGACCAGCGCTGCGGCCGCCTCGAGCAAATCGCTGTCGATGGAGGCGGCCTTCAGGGTCCCGACGGCGGCCTCCGCAAGCTGGTGGGAGGTAAGCCGGGAGAGGGTTCCCGCGGGCAGCAGCCGGGCGTACTGGAGTGCTCTGGCCACGGCCTCCTCCCCCAGATCGGAGAGCAAGGGAACCGACGGGGAGGCGGGGCCCTCCTGGGGTGGGGCGGGCACCCTCGGACTCGACGCGGGTGCCCGGCCGCGCTCCGGGGCCGCTTCGGGCTGGGCCGCAGGTGGGGGCGACACCGGATCGGAGACGGCGGCGAAGTCGATTCCGTCGGCGGTTTGGTGCTTGTCCGCCATCGTCGCGTGTAGGTAGCGTCCGGTGGTCGTGATGTTGGTGTGCCCGAGGAGTTCCCGCACGACCTCGATGTTGCCCGCCTCGCGGAGGGCGTTGCTAGCGAAGCTGTGGCGGAAGCGGTGGGGGAAGTGGCGGCCCGGGATCCCGGACTCGGCCAGCAGGTCGCGCACCAGGCTGACCAGGGTGTTGGGTTCCAGCCGACCCCAGAACGGCCCCTGGCGCAGGGAGCGCGGATTCGCCATGAAGTAGGGGGACTGGGGCAGGCGGGGACGGAGGTGCTCCAGATATGTGGCGAGCACCATCGCTGTGGCCGGGCCGAAGGGGACGGTGCGCGGCTTGGAGCCTTTGCCGACCACTCTGAGTCGGTGGCGCACCAGATCCACATCGGCGGTTTGCAGACCCAGCAGTTCACCGTTGCGGATTCCCGTGCCGGCCAGGAGGGTGAGCGCCACGTAGCCCACCCAGCGGCGCAGATCAGGGGAGTGCTCGTACCTCTGCGCGAGGGCGAGGATGTGGCGGACCTCCTGCTCTGAGTAGGGGTCGATCGCAGGAGCGATCACCCTGGGTGGCCTGACCCCCAGAGTTGGATTGGGATGGTCGGGATCCCCGGCGAGAGTGAACGAATAGAAGCTGCGGAGCGAGTGCAGGATCGTGGCCAGCGTGCTCGCCTTGACCCTCTGGCCGCGCTTGAAGGCGAGGAACTTTCGCAGCGTGTCGGCAGATGCGGCTTCGATCGGAAGGTCCGGGTATGCCGTATGCAGCCACTGATGGTAGTTCCGGGCCCACTTGGCGTAGGTGTGGCCGGTGGCGGCCGAGCGATATTCATTCTCTATGAGGTGCTCGGTGAAGCGGTCGATCAGGAGCTCGAACGCTTCATCCGCCTGTCGACGTCCGCCGAGGCGGCGAACCGGAGGACCGTTGGCATAGCGGGCTCGGCGCAGTGGGGTCGACAGTGGGGTGGTCAGGTCGCTCCCCTCGGGCACCGCGGTCTTCGTCCCTCCTTGGTGCGGCCTGGGCCCCACCCTTCATCCGCTTCAGAGCCGTCCAGTTCGTCCCTTTGGGCTGCGGACCGCACCCCCTCTTGCATGATGGAAGTCCCGCCGGGCCCACGACCGGGGTTGTCAGGGACATGAGCCGGTAGCCCCGGTCGGGCAATCTATTGCCCTCGGAGCCTGTGGTTGCTCGCCCGGGAGGCCAACTCCGCCGAGCTACCTGACCGACCGAAGCTCGGCCTAGGCACTACGCCTGCGCCTGGCGTCCTGCCTCTTTTCCGCATCCCGTGGGCGCTTTCTGTTTCAAGCCGTCATCCCTGCTGCGGAACCCGGGATCGACTCCCTCGGGCAGCTGAAGGCGATGGGAAGACTTCGTTCCACCTGGGATCACGGTGGGTCGTGCCTGAGAAGGTACTCTGCTCCGGCCACGGAACGCCTCGACCCCGAGAGTTCGGTGGCGACCCCAGACCGCTGTCTGATCCAGAGTCCGGCCCGGCCGCCGTGATCGGACGGTCATGGGGCGGTATACGCTGCTGATCCATACAAGCCCGAAGGAGACCCGCCATGGCCAAGGTCACTGTCGCCAAATTGTTCTGGAAGGGACGTAGCCAGGCGGTACGGCTGCCTCAGGAGTATCGGTTCGAGGGGGACCGCGTTGAGATTCGGCGGGTGGGGCGAGGGGTGCTGCTCCTTCCGGTCATGGCCAGCGCCGTCGAGTGGTTTGGCGCGATGGACGCGGCTGCGCCTGAGCCGTTCATGCTCGACGGGCGCTCCCAGCCGGTGACGCCGGTGCGCGACGCTCTCTGAGTGCAGTCCCTGCTCGACAGGAACGTCTACATCGCGCTCATCAACGGCCACCCGCTTTCAGGAGGCGGCCGCTTTCGGGAGGCGGTTGACGGACATGACGGGCCAATCGGAACCATGGCGTCGCGGTGCCCTCGGGATCCGCAACTCCGCGCTCGTTAGTGGGGCCTCGCCACCCGCTATATCCAGGAGGTGGCAGGCGACGAGCTGGTCTGGATGGTTCCGGCGTCGCTTGTCGCCTTCGCGCTGAGCTTCTACCGAAGCTCATGATCCGCGGGATCACCGGTGGAGTTGTGCCAGGGACACTGCCGGAACCCTTCGTCCACTTCCTTCGGGTGCCGGGTCCCCGCAGCGAGTCGGCGAGTGTTGTTCGCTCTCACATCGGCCCCACCCACTCTGCGGACCACTGACTGCCCGTTCGCCCTCCCACTCCTGTTCAGGCCGACCGGGGGCGCGCCAGCGCCTCTCCAGATCGGCGTCTGAAATACCTCCGGCAACGGCTCACCAGCATCTTCTCCTGCAACCCACACGGGGGGAGCGGGGTGCGGACCCATTGGTCGTCTCCCCCCTTTGTGGGCCCGTGTTCGGATCCTCGTCTCGCAGAGCGCGCCATCGGCGCTATGTCCGCTGAACCACTCTCGACGCGGACGGGTGGGTCACGCTTCGTCCTGACTTTGCAGTGGTCCCCACCTTGCCCTGGCCTTGTCGAGCTCGCGGGTGGCGTGGTACAGTCCGCCGAGATCACTGCTTATGGGAGGTTGCCGAATGCGAGCCAAGCGCTATCTGACGCAGGTGGCTGTGGCCACGACCGTGGCCGCGGGGCTAGCATTGGCACTTCAGGGAGTGGTGCTGGCGGCGGCGGTCGCTTACAGCCCAGGCTCTTTAGGCAACGACATCTCCTACCCGAACTGCGGGGGGCCGTTTCCAACAGGATCAGACTTCGGCATCGTCGGGGTGACCGGGGGGCGGGCCTTCACCCAAAACATCTGCCTCAGCGCTGAGTATGGGTGGGCGACCGCGCTTAAACCAACTTCTCCACTTACAAACCCCGGGGCAGCACTCTACATGAACCTCAACGCCCCGGTGGGGTCGACAGCCCGCTACGGGCTCACCGGTCCATACGGTAAGTGTTCCCACAAGGACAAGGCCTGCATCGCCTCCAACTACGGCTTCAACGCGGCTTCGGCGGCCTATAACTATGCGGCTGACGAAGGTGCCGCCTCTAGTTCTTGGTGGCTCGACATTGAGACCTCCAATTCGTGGTCATCCAACACCTCGCTCAACCAGGACACGATCTCGGGAGCAGTGCATTTCTTCGCCACGAACAGTGTCGTGATCGGGTTCTACTCGACTCGCTCCCAGTGGACGTCCATAACCGGCCAACACGGCAGCTGGTCACCCAACAAGACCTCGTATCCCATCTGGCAGGCTGGGGCCTCGTCCGAGAGCAACGCCAAGACTATCTGCGCCAGCTCAACCGCTGGATTCGCTGGAACCCTGCCGGAGCTGGTCCAGTACGTGTACGACAACTTTGACACCGACTATGCCTGTTGACGGGCCGGGCCCCGGTGCCGGGTCCGAGGGCATGCCGTATCTGCTGCCAGCGCGCTCGGGAGGCTGCCGCCGGGGAGCCGCGGTGAGCCTGAAGGAGACTGTGTGACGAGGCTGTCCGCCCGGAGCTGGCGGATTGGGGTCCTGGTTGTGCTTGGCACCGTGCTCACCATGGGCTGGGTCGCCGCGCCGGTCGCCGCCGCGCCCAGCCCGGCGAGCCGCGGGCGGGCGCACGCGCCGATCATCTACTCCCAGGTGCCGGCCCCTCGAAGCCGGAACCAGCCGGGTAAACACGGACCTGGGGGGACCAAGACCGCCTCGGTCGTCTACACACCCCTCAATATCCAGCAGGGATACAACTACGCCACGGATGTGGGTGGCGCGGGCCAGACGATCGTCATCGTGGACGCCTACGGCGATCCCACCCTCGTCACCGATCTAGCCGCCTTCGACAGCAAGTTCGGGATCACCGGCGCCGGGCCGCTCACCGTCTACTACTCAGGCGGGACGCCCACCTCAAGCAATGCCAACTGGGCGCTGGAGACCGCCCTGGATGTGGAGTGGGTCCATGCCAATGCGCCTGCCGCCACCATCGATCTGGTGGTGACCCCGACCAGCAGCTTCTCCGATCTGTTGGGAGGGCTGCAGTACGCCGCTAATAAGCTCAAGCCGACCGCGGTCTCTTTGAGCTGGGGGGCGCCGGAGGCCGATTATTCCGCTAACGTGCTGGACAGCTACGAGAGTGTTCTGACCACGCTGACCAATGATGGGGCCGTCGTCTTCGCCTCGGCGGGGGACAGTGGTGCTTATGACGGGACCCATCCCAAGACCCTCACGGTCAACTATCCCGCCTCCTCGCCGCAGGTGGTCGGCGTGGGGGGGACCACCTTGAACCTCAGCTGTTCATCAAGCTCGTGCGCCTACTTGAGTGAGACTGCCTGGAGTGGCAGTGGCGGTGGGTACAGCAGCCAGTTCTCAGAGCCTGGCTACCAGTCGAGCGCGGGTATTTCTGATCCCTTCTCTCCCCCGATGCGTGGCGTGCCCGACGTGGCCTTCG
>JAKAWF010000294.1 GCA_021817025.1 bacterium | reverse complement strand
ACCTGCCTCTGCACCTGTTACCGGTTCTGTTCACGCCCTGGGCTCCTCCTCCTGCTGCAGGCGCGCGCGCTTGCGCTCCGCGTCCTGCACCCCGAGGGCTATCCACCGGCGCCGGATCTCGACGAAGGCGATGTAGACGACGGGGATCAGGATCAGGATCACGAAGGTGAGCGGCTGGTGCAGCGTGCTGAGCACGTATCCCCCGAAGGGAACCCGCAGCCCCTGGTAGAGGCCGATGATTGCCGACGGCGCTACCAGCCCCTGGTCGGGCGCGTTGTTGGCGTCCCCCTTGGTCCGGTACATCACCGGCGAGGTGCCGCTCCCGGGCTCGACCGCGTAGATCCTGTGGGTGATGATCAGCGAGCCGGCTCCGGCCGCCGAGGTCGCGGTCTGGAAGGTGATGATCTGGCCCTTGTGCAGGTGATCGGCCTGGGTCAGGGACACCGGATTGTCGATGATCACGTCGCCGGTGTCGAAGGTCGGCGTCATCGAGCCGCTGGCGACCGAGAACACCGGGTGCCCGAAGAGGGTGTCCTCGCCGCTGGCCCCTCGGCGCAGGAACACCGCCAGGCAGATGGCCAGCACCATGAAGAGGATCACGAGCACCGTCAGCACCACCTGGGCCACCCGGCCGACGGTCGCCCACCGCCCGCGCTCGGACGGTACCACGTTGCCGGCTGCCATCAGTCCCCTCCCCCAGGTGTAGGGTCAGAGGTCACCCCATCGCACTCGCCAGGTTTGTCGGGTGTGCTGGTGTCTTGGGTCGTGCCGTCACCGGGTGAGTGCTCTGTGCATGCGGGGACGGACGGTGGCACCGTCACGGTCAGCGCATTCGCCTGGGCGCTGAACAGCGCCGAGGTCGGAGGCACCAAGGCGTGGACGGCCAGGATCGGCGCTGCCAGGGCGAGGATGAGCGCCAGCAGCCCCACCGAGATCCGGACAGACCCCCGGGGGCGGCGGCCGCGAGCGGGCACGGCAGTTGCCCGGAGGTTCGCGCCGTCCATCCGGCCGAGGCTCTCGGATCGGACCCACGGACGGTATTCCGCCATGGCCCTAACGAGCCTCCCCACAGCGCGCGTC
Source organism: bacterium (assembly GCA_021817025.1). The sequence goes on along the minus strand of JAKAWF010000294.1, from coordinate 3,729 downwards.
AACTCCCAGTGGCTCAAGCCACCCTCCAAAAACTGGAGATCGGCCCCCCCCGGCCTGCGGCTCTTCTCGCAAAGGACCGTATGTCAACAGGCTCCAACCTCCCCTTCCAACCGACGCCAGTGTCGCGACATTATAGAGAGATGTCAACGGGTTTGACGGTTTCGTTACAGAAGTGTTCGGGTCTGGTGCTGTCCGCTGGAGATCGCGGGCAGAGAAGCGGCAGGGGACCCTATCGCCGCGATGACCATGGAGGGGGACCCGGAGGACCATCGCGAGGCGGACGGACCTGGCTCTGTGGAGGCGAGGGCAAGCGCCACCCCTTCGGGGAGATGGATTGGCCAGGAGACGGCGCCGGCCACTGCCCAGACGTGCGGGCCATGGCGCGGGCGGTGGGATGCGACCCCTCGCTCGTGGCGGCGATTACGATGGCATGGACGCCGCCGCCGACTCCAACCCGGCCTGGGAATCCACCGCCTTGTCGGGGGGATGGGAGCCGACTTCTAGATCGAGGCCGTGGTTCTGGCCGGCCCGAACCGGGGAGCCATCCTGGTCCGCGAGACCAACCCGGCTCGATGCACTGAGACACGGCCTTTGCTCCGATTACTCGAGCGCCTGGCGTTGCCGCCTGCCTCGCCGGTCGGAGCACCTCGGTTTCGCCCAGGCGGCCCAACGAGCGCTCATGCAGGTGCCGCCAGAGGCCCTCGCGATCACAGCGGCGGACCGCCTCCGCCTGGAGGATGACCCCGAGTCCACCGGACCCGGGCAGGTCGTGGATCCCTCCATCGCCGGAGGTCAAGTTTCGCCCAGCTTCCATTGGGGAGCCCGGCTCTGACGGTCCGCAGCCTTGGCCGCCATTCCTCCAGTCGCAGCTGGGCGTCGACACCGAGCTCGCTCCACTCGCCCGTGAAACGCGCGCGGTCAGACTGGTTCACGCCGCTCTTGATCCAAGGAGCGTGGCCACGTGGAGGGCCGGTGAGTTGACGTGGATGGCGTGGCGGTCTCCCGCAGGATCACTTTGACCCCATGCCAGCTGTGACCATCGGAAAGGTGCGCAACCGTGCTGGTATGTGGTGGGCCCGGTCGCGCCTGAGGAGCGGCGCTCTGTGACCAGCGCCGGACGCCCGCTTGCCGAGCTCCTCCCGCTGGCGCCCGTTCGCTGGGCGCTGCGGTTCCTCTGGAGGCGCGGCGACGGCTGCCTCCATTGGATCCCGATGCCCTGCGCGCGGCCCTCGACCAGGCCTTGCCGCCCGGGCTGGGACCGGGGACGGAGGCAGCCCCTGGGGGTGCTCGAGCCGGGCACGGTCATCCCGCTCAACCGTCTCATCGAACCGTCTCAGCTCCTGGCCGGGCTCGTGGGTGCCAGCAACCCCGTCCGCGCATTTCTGTTGGTGTGCCGGGCCGGTGATCCCCACGACGATGCCATGGCGGCGTTCGGCTCCCTCGGTGTTCGCCGAACTGGCTCGAGGTGCCAGCGGTCGCCTTCAGGACGGTCTTGTCGATCCCGCCAGGGCACCGGCCGATCGCGGCCCACTCAGCGCACGCCGGCTGAGTGGGGCTGCCCTTGTTGGCGCGAGGCCTTGGCAGGCCGGTGATCACGCGAGCTGGCCCGGAGGCGCCTCCACGGCACCCCAAGATGATTTGGACCCGTTACCTTCCGGTCCACCAACGCCAGGAATGAGAAGGGGCGGGTCCGGGTCGCAGTGGTGCAGCCGCCGAAGACGGCCCTTGGGACCCCAGGCTTCCGATCCGGATTACCTTCAGGCCGCCGTCGCCCACGTAGCCGTGCCCGGTCGCCAAGATGACGCCGAGGGCCGCCAGCGCCCCGCACTTGCCGGTGTCGATCCGCCTCGAAAATGTGAGCAGGCTGGCCGCGCCCTCGGCGATGAGCTTGTCGCCTCCCAGCTTGATCTCAAACGCAACCCAGCGTCCATCGTTGGCCCGCACGATGGCATCGACTTCCAGGTTGTCGCTGTCTCGATACTGAAGGACCGGCGCCTCGGCGGCCTGGGACTAGACGCGCCGATCACGAACGACCAGAGATTCGAAGAGGAGGCCGAGAAGAGTCAGGTCGAGAACGGGGCCTCCCGGACTCGCCCGGAGAGCGGCGACCGCTGGCGAGGGATCTACGAGGCGACGGTTGGCAGCTCTCCGCGAGGCGTGGGGCGAGCACACGTCGGAGGCCCCCATGCCGGCTGATCTTTGATGATGAACAACCAAGCCGGGGGGGCCAGACGGCCACAGCGACCTTCTGGCGGCAAAGGCACCGCGGCCCCACCCGACCAGGCTGCTCATGCCGGGGCCCAGGGCGAGTGCGAGGCGGGGAAGTCTGACAGGGATGTCGCAGTCCTGTTTAGGGCGCCTGGAAGGCAGGCTGGCAGCGCACCATGGGAACCGGTGGCCCACTGTGTTCGCGCGGTCAGTCTGCTCCCCGGGGTGCTGCTCGTCGGCCTGACCCTGGGCGGGCCTGGCCTCGTGGCCGCACCGGTGGTGGCGTCGGGCGCTCCGTCCTGGGCACTCCGCTCCATCGACACCATGGCCATGTCCAAGGACCGCCTCCGCAACCAGGTCTCGGGCCCGGCGATCCTGCGGGAGCTGGTCACCGATCGCAGCACCGGCGCCAACGCGGTCGCGATCGAGGTGCCCTACGACCCGGCCAGCTCCTACTCCCCGCCGGTCAGCCCCGGCTACGAGGCGACCTGGGTCACTACCGCCCATGCCCTGGGTCTGCACGTCTGGTTCCGCTCCCACTGGAACAGCTGGCAGGGAGACTACAACTTCCCCAAGGAGACTCCCACCACCACCCCGGCGCGGGCGCTGGGCACGGCCGGGCCAGTGCTCGCCGGGCAGGACCTGACCTCGTACCTGGCTATGACCTACCACTGGATACTCAACCATCCCGGCTACTTCCGAAACGGAGACATCTTCACCCCGGCGGCGGAGCCCGAGAATGCCGGCATCGCCCCCAACTGCCAGGGACCATGCATGTTCGGAAGCGTCGCCATCTTCAATCAGTGGCTCCAGGACAGCATGACCGTGGACCGGGCGGCCTTCGCCAGACTGCACCTGGACGTTCAGGTCGGCTACTGGGGCGACAGCGGCTGGACGGCGACGCACGGGTATCTGAGCCAGGCGACGGTACGGGCCATGGGGGTGCTGGCGGTGGACGACTACCTCCAGTCCCCGGCGGCGCTGGCCGCCAATCTGGCCCAGATAGAGGCCACCTACCACGTGCCGCTGGTGGTGGGTGAGTGGGGCGACATCTGGAACGGTGGCAACCAGGCGCTGATGGTCCCGGAGGTGAAGTCGCTGCTGGCGGCCGTCTCCGGGCTCCGCTACGTCGTCGGGTTCAACTACTTTCGGGACCTGGGCTACAGCCAGGGGGAGGGCATCCTCAGCCCCTCCACGCTGCAGCTGAATCCATCCGGCATGGTGGTCGCCCGCTGGTTCCACCTGATGACACCACGCCCCTGGGTCGCGGCGGCGGCCACGCTCACCACTTCCGCCACGACCGGCCACGGCCCACCCGCGGTCGTGGTCGCGACCGAGAGCCTGGGACCCGGCGCGGGGGCGAGGGCCGGGCCCCCCAGCCTGAGCGCCGCCCCGGCGGCCGTGCGCGTCCGGGCGACAACCGGTCCGGGTCGGGGCACGCCCCCAGCATCGATGCTGTGGATCCTGTCGCTGGCGGCCGGTCTGCTGGTCGTCCGGCCCTGGCGTGGAAGGGCTGAGGAT
>JAKAWF010000293.1 GCA_021817025.1 bacterium | reverse complement strand
TAGCCGACCCACTCTGTCCGGAAGCCCCGCTTCCGGTACCGCCGCAAAGCAGCTGACTCGTGGGTTCTCTGGCAACCTCGACACCGGCAACCCCCGAAGTCGTGGGGGTGGAGCCGCGCTCCGTGCCAAGGTTCTTGTTGTAACACTTCGGGACTCGCTCGACCCCATGGCTGAAGCTAGGGGCTTGCGCTCGCACGAGGTCAAGTACGCTACCGCCCTTCGCCTGGGCACCGCCGAAGCCGAGGCCATCCTTCGCCGCTTCACCCGGCCCGGTCCCCAGCACCCCACCTACGCCACCCTCATGGAGTTGGGCCGAGCCGTGAAAACCATCTTCATCGCCGACTACCTGCGCCTGGTCACCCTCAGACGGGAGATCCACGAGGGCCTCCGAGTGGTGGAGAACTGGAACAGCGCCAACGCGGTCATCTGCTACGGCAAGGCCAGCGAGCTGACCGGCGCCGACCCCGAGGACCAAGAAGTCACCATGTTGGCCCTCCACCTTGTCCAGTCGGCCCTGGTGCTCATCAACACGATCTTCGTCCAGCGCGTCCTCGCAGAGCCAGAGTGGGCCGATCGGCTCGCCGAGGAGGACCGCCGAGCTCTCACCCGCTGTTCTGGAGCCACGTCAACCCCTATGGCTCGTCCTCCCTCAAGATGGACAGCCACCTCGACCTCGGCCTCCCCGGAGCGGTGAGATGACCGCCCCGACCCCGCCGAAGCGGACCCCGGCCCGGCAGAAGGCCCGTCAGCTGGCCAAGCACCTCCGAGCCGAGCGGCCCGACTACATCCACCTCAAGGAGGTCTTCCGACACCTGCGTGCCGAGCTCGACGTGGAGGTTCAGCGGGGGACCAAGCGCCTGCCCTACGTACCCACCGAGAACGAGATCCGCCGCTACTACCAAACCGTGTGGACCGAACGCCGAGGCAGCGACGTCGTGTTGGTCAAGACGCTGCTCCACACCGGCGTCCGCGTTGCTGGGCTGGTCGCCGTCCGCCTCGTCGACGTCGACCTCCACGCCTGTCGCATCCGCATCACCCAGGGCAAGGGCAACAAGGACCGGGTGGTCCCGTTCCAAACCTCGTTCAAGAAAACCCTTGGCCTGCACATGGACGCCATGCGGCACCAGGGCGCAGCCCACCTCTTCGAGTCCAGCTGGAAGAAGCCCTGCAGCACCCGAGGAGTGCGGGCCATGCTCGCCCGCTACGCCAAGCTCGCCGGCATCACCCACCCCATCTCCCCGCACCGGCTACGCCACTTCCTGTTCACCTGGCTCAAGACCCAAGGCATCGACGATGCACTTATCCAGCCCTACAGCGGCCACGCCCGCCGCCAGTCCCTCGAGGTGTACTCCAGGATCGCCCTGGCCGATGCCCAACGGAGCTACGACCAGGTTATCGACCGATTCCCTGTGTAGCTGGCCCTTCTACCTTGCGGCTGGGGACAGCTTCGGGAGAACTGGGCCATCAAGTGGCGCAAGCCCGGGTGACTCGAAACGCTGGGTCCCGTCGACCGCCGGTGGGTGCGGCAGGCCTCGCCCAGCTGCGATCGGGGCTGGGCCCGGACACCGACTGTGGGCCCGGCCGACCTCGGCCCCAGCGGCCAGCGGCGCAAGCGCGGGCTGCCGGCCGCCAGGTCCGGGCGCCTATCCCAGCTGGGAGAGGCGCAAGTCAGCCAGCCCGGCAACCTGGTCGGGAAGGCAGTTCCCCCCCGAGAGGATGCAGACGACGCCGGATCCCCCCTCCGCGAGGGGCGCCTGCGCACCGCGCGCGGCCGCGAGGGCGGCTGCCACCGACATCGCCCCGGTCGGCTCCACCACCAGTTTGGCTCGTGTCCAAAGCCACCACACGGCCTCCCCGATGTCCCGGTCGGTGACGGTCACAATGCGACTCACCCGGCGTTGGATCACCTCCCAGCAGAGGCTCCCCAGATGGAGGGTCCTGGCGCCGTCCGCCGCGGTCACTGGAACCGTGTCGAGACTGACCAGACGGCCCTCCCGAAGGGACCTCGCCCCGTCATCCCCGGCCTCCGGTTCGACCCCCACGATCTCCACTTCTGGAAGCCGCTGCTCCAGAGCCAGGCAGACGCCCGCCAGGAGTCCGCCGCCCCCCACCGGCACCACCACCGTCGTGGGCCGCAGGCTCTGGTCGGCGACCTGGTCGGCGATCTCCTGGGCCACCGTGGACTGCCCCGCGATCACCAGCGGGTCGTTGTGGGGATGAATCATCCGCAGGTCGTGCTCGCTGGCAAGGTCCGCCGCCATCTGCTCGCGATTGGCCGCGGTGACTCCGGTCGTAACGACGGTGGCTCCGTAGGCGGCCACGGCCAGCAGCTTCACCGCGGATGAGTCCTGGGGCATGATCACGGTGGCGCTCAGGCCGAGCTCCCGGGCCGCCAGCGCCACCGCCTGCCCGTGGTTCCCCGACGAGACGGCCAGCAAGCCGCGGCGGTCGCCCGCCTCCAGCGCGGCCAGGGCCGCGTTGAACGCCCCCCTGGCCTTGAAGGACCCACTCCGCTGGAACGTCTCCGCCTTCAACCAGAGCTGAAGCCCGGCGCTCTGATCCAAGAGCCGGGAGCGCAGGAGCGGGGTGCGGTACACGCGACCCCGGAGCCGCAGCCGGGCGGCCGCCAGATCAATGTCGGCGACACTCCAGCCTGAACTCATGCAGCCACAATAGAGCAGGCCCTTCGACTGACGCCGGATTCGGCGCCATCACCCGCTGGAGCCAACGCATCCCCGGTTTGGATCGGGGCGGGCCTGACGGGGCCCGCGGACAGGCGCGCGGCGGGATTGGGGAGCTGATCGGCGGTCACCGACCAGCCCCAAGTGCACTCCGGCGCGGGATCGCTCCGCGCCCGAGCGGTCCACGCGGGGAGGGGCGGGTGCGCGATCACCTCCACCCGCGGTGGTCCCGGGTTGAGCGTGCCCCCCGGAGCCGTCCGCTAAATCTGGAGCGGGAACGATGGCTGGATGGTCGCTCCGCGATCACCCGCTCCCGGGTAGCGGCGCTCGCCGGTCAGCCGGCGGCGGATCGATGCCCCCGGCAGGAGCCGCACAGCGTGGAAGCCGGCTCATGGGCGAGGTCGTGGTCGGGAATCGCCTGGCCGCAGGCGTCACATCGGCCGTAGGTGCCGTCGCGAACCTTCCCGAGGGCGGCCTCCACCTGGCCGATCACCCGATGCAGCGCGGCGACGTGGCGCTGATGCTGCAGGCGACGCGCCTCGTCGATCAGGGGCGCCGTTCGATCCGCCTCGCCGAGCCTTGCCGCCAGGTCCGCTTGGCGGGCTCGGAGGAGCATCCCGGGTCCGTCGAACCCCAAGTCCATTCCCATCGCCATTTGGACATCTCCTCCCACCATCGTGGCCGGTGTTGGCCGCTGCCGGCGCCACAATGCACCCGCAGCGGAACTTGGCGCGGCGTCCCCCCAGCTCCGCCTTCTGGCGCCACCACCATCACGCCGGGCGCCCCGACCGCAGGCGACCTGGGATCATGGGTCGGAGTCCAAAGCTAAGGCGCGTTGCCGAGGAGCGTCGTGGTTTGGTCTGCTGAAGTCGGTTCTTTCGGCTACAGGACAGGAGGGAAGGGATGGACAGCAGTATCGATCGCATCCACGCGCGCGAGATCCTCGACTCCCGGGGCAATCCCACAGTCGAGGTCGAGGTGGAGCTGGCCGGCGGAGTCAGGGCCCGGGCCGGCGTGCCGTCAGGGGCCTCGACGGGCAGTCGCGAGGCGGTCGAGCTGCGCGATGACGACCCCAGCCGCTACGGCGGCAAGGGGGTCCACCAGGCCCTGGCCGGAGTCGAGGAGACGATCGCACCCAGCCTGATCGGAATGGACGCCAGGGCCCAGGCTGACCTGGACGCCCGGATGATCGCCCTGGACGGGACCGAGAACAAGAGCCGTCTTGGGGCCAACGCCATACTTGGCGTCTCAATGGCCTGCGCCCGGGCCGCCGCCGAGGCCAGCGGCCTGCGCCTGTACCAGTACCTGGGCGGTCCCGGAGCCAGCCGGTTGCCGGTGCCGATGATGAACATCCTCAATGGGGGAGTGCACGCCCACGGCCAGGGCGCCGACATTCAGGAGTACATGATCGCGCCCTACGGTGCCGCCGACTTTCACGAGGCGGTCCGCTGGGGCAGCGAGATCTACCATGCGCTCCAGGGCATCCTGCTCGGCCAGGGTCTGTCGGTGGGAGTCGGTGACGAGGGTGGCTTCGCACCCCATGTCAGGTCCAACCGGGAGCCGCTGGAGCTGATCGTCTCAGCCATCGAGAAGGCTGGCCTGCGCGCCGGCGCCGATGTCGGGATCGCCCTGGACCCCGCCTCCAGCGAGTTCTTCTCCGACGGCGCCTACGCTCTGCGCACGGAGGGGCGGCGGCTCAGCAGTGAGGAGATGGTCTCCTACTACGAGGCGATGATCGCCGACTATCCCATCTGCCTGCTGGAGGACGGCCTGGCGGAGGGGGACTGGGAGAGCTGGAAGCTCCTCAACAGCAGACTGGGCGCGACCATCGAGCTGGTCGGGGACGACATCTTCTGCACCAACCCGGCCATCATCGCCCGGGGCATCGCCGAGGACATCGCCAACTCCACCCTGATCAAGCTCAACCAGATCGGGACCTTGACCGAGACCGTGGCGGCCACCCGGCTGGCGCAATTCCACGGTTGGGGAGCCTTCGTGTCCCATCGCTCCGGGGAAACCGCGGACAGCTTCATCGCGGACATGACCGTCGCTCTGGATACCGGTCACCTCAAGACGGGAGCTCCCTGCCGCGGTGAGCGGGTGGAGAAGTACAACCAGCTGAGATCGGAA
>JAKAWF010000292.1 GCA_021817025.1 bacterium | reverse complement strand
TCTCTGTGAGCACCATCCACTGCCGGCCGTCGAGCAACTCCCGGGCAGCGTCGAGATGGCCCGTGTGGCAAGCGGTCTCCGTGATGACGTGGAGGATCACCTCCCGCAAGTCGTGGAGCCGCCAAGAGCCGAAGAGCCCCTCGGGCCACCAGGCGGGGGCATTTGTGAGCGGAGTGGCGGCGATCACCGCATCACTGTGGCGGGCCTCTTGCCGGTAGAGATCGATGATCGAGCTGCTGGAGGCGTCGGCCGCAACCTGCCAGGCGTTCCCCCGCCGGTCGAGGTCGATTCCCTTGCCCCCCACCACCGCGGTAAACCAAAAGTGCTCGACATCGATGGCCAGGTGCTGGATCAATCCGAGGAACGTCCAGCCGGAGGGCAGCATCGCCCGGTGCATCTCTTCCTCGGTTAGGCCATCCAGGGTCCCCAGCACGTGGTCACGTTGCCCCTGGAGGTACTCCAGGAGCACCTCGGTCTCAGCCTTCCGGGTCTCAGCACTCATCGTCTCCTCCCAGACCAGGCGGTCGCCGCAAGAGCGGCCTCCGCAACTGGCCCTCGGCATTCCCCGGGCACCAGCCAGATCCCCAGGTACCCCCCACCCGGGGGGCCGCTGGTGGCGCGGGGTTGGCCTCGACTCGGCGCCGCCGCGGTCTTCACCCTCCGCTCCCCCCTGCTTCCCCCCCTCCCGGTGCGTGCTCACAGCGAATCGCGGAGAGTCGGCGAGCGAGATAGCGACGCTCGGCGTCGTTGGCGACCAGCGCCAGCGCCTCCCGGTAGTCAGCTTCCGCTTCTGTGTAGCGGCCCAGCCGCCGCCGCAGGTCGGCTCTGGTCGCTGGAAGCAGATAGTAGCCTTCAAGGGCCCGGGTCTCCTCCAGGGCGGCGACCAGCTCCAATCCGGCCGCTGGCCCCTCGGCCATGGCCACCGCCACCGCTCGGTTCAGCTCCACGATCGGGGAGGGGGCAAGTTGCTGCAGCTGCTGATACAGGTGGGCAATCCTAGTCCAGTTGGTGGCGCTGGCGTGGTCAGCGGTGGCGTGGCAGGCGGCGATCCGTGCCTGCAGGCAGTAGGGACCCGGTTGGTGGTCGGCTCCGGCCGCCTCGAGCTCATACAGCCCCTGATCAATCTCATCGTGATCCCACCGACGGCGATCCTGATCTTCCAGGTTCACCAGCTCTCCGGCGTCGTCAAGCCGGGCGTCCCGGCGCGAGTCCTGCAGGAGCATGAGTGCCAGCAGGCCGCGAGCCTCTTTGGCTTCGGGCATGAGCTGCACGAGAAGGCGGGCCAGGCGGATGGCCTCCACGCAGAGGTCCCGCCGGATCAGGTCCTCACCGGTGCTCGCTCCGTAGCCCTCATTGAACAGAAGGTAGATCACCGCCAGGACACCGGCGGTACGTTCCGGCAACCGGTGTATGGGAGGCACCTGAAACGGGATGCGCGCGTCGCGGATCTTGTGCTTGGCCCGCACCAGCCGCTTGGCCATGGTGGCTTCCGGAATCAGGAACGCGCGCGCGATCTCCGCCGTGGACAGCCCGGCGAGCGTGCGGAGGGTGAGGGCGACCCGGCCCTCCAGTGGCAGCGCCGGGTGGCAGCAGGTGAAGATGAGGCGGAGGCGGTCGTCCTGGTCCGCGGGTAAGTCTGGCTCCATCTCGTCCCCAAGTGGCTCTGAGGCTACCTCGAGCAGCTTCCGTTGCTCCATCGCGTGGCGGCGGATCCGGTCGAGGGCTCGATTGCGCGCCACGGTGGTCAGCCACGCCCCGGGGCGGGTGGGCACCCCATCTCTGGGCCACCGCTGCACGGCCATGGTGAAGGCATCCTGGGCACACTCCTCGGCCAGGTCCCAATCGCCGGTGAGCCGGATCAAAGAGGCGACGATGCGCCCCCACTCGTCGTGGAACGCGGCCGCGATGGTCCGGTCGGTCGCTCCGTTCAGGTCTGGCATGGATCCGGATCTCCCTGGGTCGCCTCAACCGGAAAGCCCCGGCAGCTCCCCCGTTGAATAGGCACGGCCTGCTGGTCGTCGACAAAGGGGCGCACCTCGATTGATCCCCACTGGGCCACCGGATGGCGCGAGGCGACCTCGATCGCCTCTTCCAGGTTGGCACACTCGATCACGTCGTAGCCGGCAATCTGCTCCTTGGTCTCGGCGAAAGGACCGTCCGTCACCAGGAGCTGGCCATCGCGCTGGCGCACCGTGGTAGCGGAGCTGATGGGCTGAAGTTCGCCGCCGTGCAACCTCATTCCCCGACCGTCGGTGTCGGCCAGCCAGGCCCCCATTTGGCGCCGGGTCTCGGCGGCTTCCTCCGAGGTGCGGCGCTCAACGTGTTGCCGCCGCTCGACCTCGTCAATGCAGATCAACATCATGTACTTCATCGAGTCTCCTTGCGAGTACTGGGCGTTCCTTGTCACTCTCTGGAAAGGTTCATCAGTGGGAGCGCTGGCTGGTGACCGGTGGATTGCCGCGGGTGATGGTAGCGATCTGGAGCACCCACCCCCAGCGGGCACCCGCACAGCTGCGCAGGGCGTGGAACAGACGCCCTCGGGAACCCAACGGCGCCCGCTGCGCATCCAGGAGTGTTTGCGTGAACTCCCCTCCTCCAAGCTCGAACGACTTTAACCTGGCTCCCGCGAGGCGACGCTCGGCGCTGACCAGTTGCTGCGCGGATCCTGGGTTCATGGTGTCTCTCCTGGGCGGTGGCTGCTGCCCCGGAGGCCTCCGCAGATGAGGCCCTCGAGGCGTTCGCTGGAGCGACGATCAGGCACCGCCCGGATGGACAGCTCTGGCCTTCTGCCGGGTCCGAGAGCCGACGGAGGAGTTCCTGCCCTCGGCTGCCGGACGCGCAGCCAGATCTACCACACACCAGCGCGGCTGTACCCGGCACCTCTCCATGGGCCGCCGCGCGTGGGCCCATGTCTCAAGCCACCGAACCGCCCCTCCTGCTCCGCCCTCCGGTGCCTGGAGCGCTGACCCGCCACCCGCGCCTCACCGGCCGGCCATGTGGCTTTGGGCTCCACCGTAGGATGCGGCGGCTGGGGACCGACTAGAGCGCCACGTGGAGTTGGAGTGCCTCGTCCCGCCGCCTCCATACTGGCGGCTGCTTCCGATGCGCCGCCCGCGGCTTGGAGTCGCGGCCAAGTCCCACGGCCGACGCCGGCAGGGGCTCATGGAAGGGGTGGGAGCGCTGGATGCTCGAGGTCACCGGCACCACGGCCGCCCCTCCCCGTCCCCGGCGAACTGCCCAGGCGGTGGCGCCGTCCTGGCTCACCCCGGACGCCGGACGAACCTCGTAGGCCTCAGCGCCCTGACCGGTTCCCAATCGACCAGATGGATGTCACCGCAGAGCATCTGCCGAGAGCCCGTCGCCGGCGGTCGTGTCCCAGGCCGCCGCCGCCCCGGACTCCTCCCAATCCATGAAGGCGGCGCGATACGCGGGGCCGAGCTCCGCCCGGCGCAGAAGCTGGACCGCCTGCTGGAGACCCGCCGACCGGGAGGGAAAGCGGCGCGCCCTGGCGCAGGCGTCCAGGAACCGGACATCCTCCTCGGGCAGGCTGACGCTAACCTTCATGAGGCAAGGCTACTTCGGCTACCACTCTGGCAGGCGGAACGCGCTCCCCAGTTGAGACCACCCGCCTCGCGCCCACTCTCATCCTGCCCATGCTGCCCATGCTGCCCCCGGCGTGGCCGACCATCGACCGCCTGACGGTTCAGCGCGAGCGGCGCGCGAAGAATACGTGGCGAGGGCCTGCCGACCCCGGCAGCCGCTGCGGGTGGGCGCTACCGCCGGGAGGTTGGGCCGGTCATGGAGGACACCCGCCTGGCATTCGGCCGTGGCAGCGAGATTGCCGTGGGCCCCATCTTCGGCTCGAGTAGGGCTCTCCCCTTCTCCAGCGCCCGCTCCGCCACCGATGGCGGGAGCCCGGGGACCGAACGTGCCGCCCCCAGTACCGCCTCGGGGACCCTCTCGACCACCTCCTCGATCACCTGGCGAGCCCTCGCCTCCGGCATCCCCCATGAGGCCCCCTCGCTGGCCAGGTTGGCTAGCGTGACCTCCCCGACCTGACGAGCGCCCCCGACATACATCCCCAAGGTCTGGTCCACTCCCGGGTAGTGGGTCGTCGCCATCACGTCATAGACCGGAGCCAGGGCCACGGCTCCTGAAGGGTCGTGCAGCAAGGCTAGGTTCTTCCCGTGGGCATCGGCATTTCCGATCACCACGTGCAACACCACCTGCTGGAGCAGGGCGTCCAGCTCACCCAGCCCAGAGGAAGCCGCGGTCCACCGGCGCAGCAGGGCCGCGATCTGCCGGAGCGACGGCCCGCCATTCTGCTCGTACTTCCGGCGCGACGGAATCCCCAGCGCCTGACACATGTCCTCTTGATGGAGGCGCTGGACGGCTCCCCGGTCATCCACCCAGCGGTCGAAACGCTCGACCACCAGCACCTTGCGGCCGGAGAACTCAGCGATCTGCGCAGCGGCCGCGCGCAGTCCGAGAGCCTTGGCCACCTCAAGGCTGAATGCCTCGTTCTCAACCGAGCCCGGCAACAGAGGCGGTTCCGGCTTCAGGATGTGGGTGGAAGGCAACCCGCCCCTTGGCAGAGCCCACCCGCCATCGGGCAGCCGCGTCAGCAGGAGCTTCTCCTGCATCCCCGCCAGGGATACCCGAACCGAATCGCTCACCCCGAGAGGATGGGACCGCAGGAGCTTGATCAGCTCTCCGACCTCGCTCTGGCCAAGAGGTTGGGTCGAAGGCGTTCCCCCGGCCGGCGGGGGATCTGTGGCCGGCTGGATCACCAGGGCGCCTGCACACTCCCGT
>JAKAWF010000013.1:20770-27095 GCA_021817025.1 bacterium | reverse complement strand
GGCATCGCGCGACTCCCATGATGGGACGGACCCACGGCATGCACGCTGAGCCACTGACCTTCGGCTTCGTCGTCGCCAATCACATAGACGAGCTGCGCCGTGCCGGGGACCGGCTTCGGGCCGCCGCCGCCGAGGTGGTGGTCGGCAAGGTCTCCGGCACGGTGGGCACCCACGCCACGGTGTCCGCCGAGGTGGAGCGGATCGCCCTGGCCGCCCTGGGGCTGCCTGCGGCCGCCATCACCACCCAGGTGGTGGCTCGAGATCGCCACGCCTCGTTCCTGTGCGCGGTGGCGCTGGCGGGTGCCTCCTGTGAGCGTCTGGCCACCACCCTTCGCCACCTTCAGCGCACCGAGGTGGGCGAGGTCGAGGAGCCCTTCGGGGCCCGCCAGAAGGGCTCCTCGGCGATGCCCCACAAGCGCAATCCCATCCGGCTCGAACAGGTCTGCGGCCTCAGCCGGCTGTTGCGGGGGTTTGCGCTGGCCGGGCTCGAGGACGTGGCCCTCTGGCACGAGCGGGACATCTCCCACTCCTCCGTGGAGCGGGTGGTCCTGCCCGACGCCACCATGGCGCTGGGCCACATGCTGCGGACTCTGCGCGATGTGGTGGCGGGGATGGAGGTCGATAGCGAGGCGATGCTGGCCAACGTGGAGCGCCGCGGTGGTCTGGCCCGGAGCCAGCAGGTGCTGCTGGCGCTGATGAACCGCGGTCACGGCAGGGAGGAGGCATATCGGCTGGTCCAGCGCCTAGCCCACGAGGCCGATCACCCCGGCGGGGACTTTCGCGCCCAGTGCCTCGCCTCCCCGGAGCTCACTCAGCTGATTTCGCCTGCCGAGATAGAGGAAGCGCTCGCCCTCGACCGCTACCTGGGCGGGATCGAGGAGAGCCTGCGGCGGCTCGGACTCGTCCCCGGGCAGACCGCCGATCAGGAGCGTGCCCAGGCGGCCGAGAGGAGCTGATGGGATCCGGCCGTGGTCTGTCCGAGGTCAATCTGGCAGGGGTGCGGCTGTTCCGACGTGGCAAGGTGCGTGACACCTTCGACCTGGGGGACAGGCTGCTCATGGTCGCCACCGATCGGCTCTCCGCCTTCGACTGCGTCCTCCCCGACCTGATCCCGGACCGAGGCCGAGTCCTCACTGCCATGTCGCGCTTCTGGTTCTCCGAGAGCGCGCGAATCGTGTCCAACCATCTGCTGGGGGACGATCCGTCGGCCCTTCCGGCCGCCAGCTACGCCGAGTTGGCGGGCCGGATGATGTTCGTCGCCAAGGCCGACCGAGTCGACATCGAATGCGTGGTGCGCGGCCACCTGGCCGGCAGCGGCTGGGAGGAATACTTGGACCGAGGGACGCTCGCCGATGAGGTCCTGCCCAAGGGGCTGTCCTTCGGGGCCCAGCTGCCCACTCCCCGTTTCACGCCCGCCATCAAGAGCGACAGCGGTCACGACCAGAACATCTCGCGGGCCGAGCTCTTGGCGCTGGTGGGACCGGAGTTGGCCTCCCAGCTCGAGCGGACCAGCCTTGAGCTCTACCAATTCGGAGCGGAGCGCTGCCGGCGGGCGGGTCTGATCCTGGCCGACACCAAGTTCGAGTTCGGGTTCGTGGCCGGGCGGCTGACCCTGATCGACGAGATGCTGACCCCCGACTCTTCCCGGCTCTGGGAGGCGGGGGACTCCGCGGGCTCCTCTCACGGCTTCGACAAGCAGCCGGTGCGCGACTACCTGTTGGGCACCGGCTGGAACCGCCAGCCGCCCGCTCCCCCCCTGCCGGCCGCGCTGGTGGCCGCGACCAGGCGGCGTTACTTGGAGGTATGCAAACGGATAACCGGCATCGATTTGTAGCCGAGGTGGTGGTCACCCTGAAGCCGGTGGTGAACGACCCTCAGGGCCTGGTGGTGACCGAGGCGCTCCACTCCCTGGGCTATCCCGAGGTGGAGGGCACCCGAGTCGGCAAGTTCATCAGCCTGGACCTGGGCGGCGCCGACGAGACCCAGCTCCGTTCCCGCGTGGAGGAGATGTGCCGGCGGCTGCTCTGCAATGGGGTGATCGAGGACTACCGCTTTCAGCTCCACCGCGAGGGCGTTAGTTGACGGTGCGCTTTGGGATCGCGGTCTTTCCAGGAACCTGGTCGGAGCGGGACTGCGGCCACGCGGTGTCTCTGGCCGGTGGCGAGTCGGTGTTCCTGTGGCATGCCGACCGCGACCTCAAGGGCTGCGACTGCGTGGTGCTGCCGGGCGGCTTCGCTCATGGCGACTATCTGCGGGCCGGAGCCATAGCCCGCTTCGCGCCGCTGATGGAGGCGGTCGGCGAGCACGCGCGCGCCGGGGGGCTGGTGCTGGGGATCTGCAACGGCTTCCAGATCCTCTGCGAGGCCGGCCTGCTCCCCGGCGCGCTGCTGCGCAACCGGGGACTCCAGTTTCGCTGCCAGTCGACCTGGCTGCGGGTGGAGACCAACTCCAATCCCTTTCTGGCCGGCGTTGCGGTCGGTCGCACTCTCGAGATCCCGATCTCCCACGGGGAGGGCCGTTACTACGCGGACCCCGCCACTCTCGCCCGGCTGGAGGCGGATTCCAGGGTGGCCCTGCGCTACTCGAGCCGGCAGGGTGAGCTGGCCGACGCGTACAACCCCAACGGCTCCCTCCAGCACATTGCCGGTGTGCTCAGCGAGCACGGCAACGTGCTCGGCATGATGCCCCATCCGGAGCGGGCGTGCGAGCCTTTGCTGGGCTCGCAGGATGGACTCGAGCTGTTTGCCGGGGTCCTGCGCAGCCTGGTCTTAGCGGGCCGATGAAGGAGGCCGCGCTCCCACCCCCCACGCCGGCTGAGCTGCGTGAGATCGCCCTGACCAGGCAGGAGTACGAGTCAGCCACCGACCAGCTGGGCCGCCTGCTGAACCCGTTGGAGCTGGGCATGCTGGGAGCGATGTGGTCGGAGCACTGTTCCTACAAGACCTCCAAGCCGCTGCTGCGCCAGCTGGAGTCCAGGGGGACCCAGGTGGTGCTCGGTCCGGGCGAGAATGCCGGGGTGGTCGATCTCGGTGACGGCCTGCTCTGCTGCTTCAAGATCGAGTCCCACAACCACCCCAGCGCCATCGAACCTGTGCAGGGGGCCGCGACCGGGGTCGGTGGGATCCTCCGCGACGTGTTCGCCATGGGGGCCCGGCCGGTGGCGCTCCTGGACGCGATCCGGTTCGGGGACCCGGGCGAGGCTTTGCAACGCCACCGCTGCGCGCGGGTGGTGGAGGGGATCGGCTTCTACGGCAACTGCATCGGGGTGCCCACGGTCGGTGGGGAGACCTATTTTGACCCTGCCTACTCGGCCAACTGCCTGGTCAACGCCATGTGCGTGGGGCTGGCGGCCCGCTCCCAGCTGGTGCGTGCCACCGCCTCCGGACCTGGCAACCTGGTGATGCTGGTGGGAGCCGACACCGGCCGGGATGGCATTCATGGGGCCACCTTCGCGTCCGTCCAGCTCGATGACAGCGCTGAGGAGAGGCGCCCCGCGGTCCAGGTCGGCAATCCCTTCTTGGAGAAGTGCCTGCTGGAGGCCTGCCTGGAACTCTGCGGCCACCCGGCCCTGGTGGGCCTCCAGGACTGCGGGGCGGCCGGGCTCACCAGCAGCTGCGCCGAGATGGCGCATCGCGGCGGGGTTGGGATCGAGATCGACGTGGCCCGGGTCAGCCGGCGGGAGACCGGGATGAGCCCCTACCAGGTCATGCTCAGCGAGTCCCAGGAGCGCATGGTGCTGGTGGTGGAGCGAGGCCAGGAGGATGCGGTGCGCCAGGTCTTCGATCGCTGGCAGCTCCACAGTGACGTGATCGGACGGGTGATCGCCGAGCCGGAGCTGCGCATCCTCGAGGGCCAGGCTGAGGTTGCCCGCCTGCCGTTGGAGGTTCTGGTCGACGGCTTCACGGAACGCCATCCCCCCTCGCGGCGGCCGCCGACGCTCGAGTCGACGCTGGCGGTCGATCCCTTGGCCGCCATCCCGCCCTGGTCGCTGGAGGAGTCCTGGCTGCGGCTGCTGAGTTCGCCCAACTGTGGGGAGGCGCGCTGGATCTTCCGCCAGTACGACCACCAGGTGGGGGACGACACCGTGCTGGGTCCCGGTGGCGATGCCGCCGTGTTGCGGATCAAGGGCCGTCGGGACGGAGTCGCCATCACCGTGGACGGCGCCCATCGCTCGGTTGCCCTGGACCCTCGGCGCGGGACCGCGTTGGCGGTCGCCGAGGCGGTCAGGAACCTCGCCGCCGTGGGGGCCGAGCCCCTGGCTCTGACCAACTGCCTGAACTTCGGCGACCCGGACCAGCCGGAGGTGATGTGGCAGCTTGAAGAGGCGGTCGCGGGCCTGGCCGAGGCCGCCTCCGCCTTCGGGATTCCGGTTGTGAGTGGCAACGTCAGCCTCTACAACGACTTCCAGGGCAACGGCATCCCCCCCACCCCGGTGGTGGGCATGGTGGGCCAGATCCCTCAGGTCGCGTTCTCCCCCCGGCTGGGGTTCGCGGCCGAGGGCGATCTCGTCTACCTGATCGGGGACTCGGACGTGGAACTGGCCGGCTCCGAGTACCAGCGGCTCGCCCAGGGCGCTGCCGCGGGCAGCCCCCCGCGCCTCGATGTGGCGTCTGAACTGGCCGCGGCCGCGGCCGTGCGGGAGCTGGTGCGCAGCCGCGTCGCCAGCTCTGCCCACGACTGCGCGCTGGGCGGATTGGCGGTCACCCTGGCCGAGAGCTCCATCGCGGGTGGGCTCGGGGCGACCATCCGGCCACCCACCTCGAAGCCGAGGTCGGCACCGGCGAGCTGGGATTGGGGCGTTCTCTTCGGGGAGACCTCCGGACGCTATCTGGTCAGTGTCGCGCCCGACCGAGCGGCGGAACTCACGCAGGTCTGCGAGCACCGGGGGGTGACCGGCGTGAGCTTGGGGGTGGTGGGGGGCAGCTCGATCGTGATTGCAGGGATGGCGGAAATCTCCCTGGAGGCCGCGACCGGGGCTTACACCGGGGCCCTGGCAGCGGTCATGGACCAGCGCTGAAGTGGGGGCGCGTCCGTCGGGGGCGCCGAGCCCGCCGCCGGTTATGCTGAGGGAGGTGAGCGACATAATCGGCCACCCGGTCACGGCCCCGGCGGCAGGCCCTGGACCCGACGCCGACGGGGACAAGCTGCACGAGGCTTGCGGGGTGTTCGGTGCCTACGCTCCCGGCGCCGATGTTGCCAACCTCTGCTACCTCGGCATCTACGCACTTCAGCACCGGGGCCAGGAGTCGGCTGGGATCTGCGTCTCCGACGGGGATCGGCTGCGGGTCCACAAGGACATGGGCCTCATCTCCCAGGTCTTTTCAGAGGAGTCCCTGAGCCGCCTGCCAGGAGCGTGGGGCCTGGCCCACACCCGTTACTCCACCACCGGTTCCTCGCAGGTCAGCAACGCCCAGCCGTTCATCTTCGAGCACGGCCAGCTGGGGCCGGTGGCGATCTCCCACAACGGCAATCTGACCAACTCTCAGGCCCTCCGGAACGCGCTGTTGGAGGAGGGCTACCCGTTCCAGACCAGCAGTGACACGGAGGTCCTGGCAGGGCTGCTGGCGCGCACTCCCGGCGAACGTCTGGAGGTGGTGCTGCAGCGCTCGCTGCCGCGGGTGCTGGGAGCCTATTCGCTGGGGTTTCTGACCCGCGACAGCCTGGTCGCGGCTCGCGACGAGCTGGGCCTGCGGCCACTGTGCATCGGCCGTCTGGGTGATCCGGGCTGCCCTGGCGGTGACGGTTACATCATCGCCAGTGAGAGCTGCGCGCTCGACGTGATCGGAGCCCGGCTGGTGCGCGAAGTCCGGCCGGGGGAGATCGTCACCATCGACGCGGGCGGGCTGCACAGCGTTCGCTTCGGGGAGCGGCGTCCGCCCGCGATGTGCTCATTCGAGTTCATCTACTTCGCCCGACCCGACTCGGTGCTCCAGGACCGCAGCCTCTACGAGGTGCGACTGGCGATGGGCCGCAGGCTGGCGGAGGAGGCTCCCGTCGGCGGCGACGTGGTCATTCCGCTGCCCGACTCCGGCACCCCGGCCGCGATCGGCTTCGCTCAGGCGAGCGGGATCCCATTCGCCGAGGGGATGATCAAGTCCCGCTACATCAACCGGACCTTTATCCAGCCCCAGCAGGGGATGCGCGATGCGGGGGTGAGGTTGAAGTTCAACCCCATGCCCCACGTCCTGGCCGGCAAGAGGGTGGTGCTGGTGGATGACTCGATCGTCCGGGGCTCGACCTCGCGGCAGATCGTGGAGGCGCTGCGCCGGGCGGGAGCCCGGGAGGTGCACATGCGGGTGGCCTCGCCACCGATTCGCTTCCCCTG
>JAKAWF010000013.1:0-20760 GCA_021817025.1 bacterium | reverse complement strand
CGACATCGCCAGCCGCAGTGAGCTGATCGCGGCCGGGCGCACGTCCGACGAGGTGGGAGCCATCATCGGGACCGACTCCCTGGAGTACCTCAGCCTCGACGGGCTGCGCTTCGCCCTGCACTCGCGCTCGGAGATGGCGGGATTCTGTTTCGCCTGCCTCGATGGTGTGTATCCCCTCCAGGTCCCCCAGCAGCTGGAGATGGACAAGCTGGCGCTCGAAGGATGAGCGAGTGGCGTCGGCTACTGCGGCTGGCGGAGGCTCGAGTCAGGGCGCCCGGCGGCACCACCCCACCTGGGACGAGGTGGGAGCATGGGCACCGGGGTGGGGCGACGGTCGCCGCGGGAATGGCCCCGCTCGGCCACGGGGAGGTGGCGCCGTGAGCGAAGCCTTGTCTGCGGAGGATCCGACCATCCTGGCCCCGGGGCCAACCAGGTACGTCCAGGCGGGGGTCGACCGCAACCGCGCCCAGTCCGCCATCGCCCGGGTGGCGGAGTTGGCTGCCACCACCCACCTGCCCTCGCTGATGGCGGGGATCGGGCCCTTCGCCGCAGTCTGGCGGCTGCCTGAAGAGCTGCCGCGCGACGCGGTCCTGGTCTCCTCCACCGACTCGGTCGGGACCAAGACCAAAGTTGCCGTGGCGATGGGTGACCACCGTGGCATCGGCCAGGACATCGTCAACCACTGCGTCAACGACGTGCTCACGACCGGGGCCACGCCGCTCTTCTTCCTGGACTACTTCGCCACCGGCAGGATCGACGCCGAAGTCCTGGGCCAGCTCGCCGAGGGCATGGCGGCTGCCTGTCGCGAGGCGGGATGTTCCCTGGTCGGCGGCGAGACCGCGGAGATGCCGGGACTCTACGGGATCGGCGACTACGATCTGGCCGGCTTCCTGGTCGGTATGGCGTCCGCGTCGACTTTGCTGGGCTCTTCGCTGGTGCGCGCCGGGGACATCCTGCTGGGGCTCCCCTCGACCGGTCTCCACACCAACGGGTTCTCCCTGGTGCGCCACCTGCTGGCCGAGCGCGAGCTGGTGTACGGGACCGTGCTGCCGGGCACCGAACGGCCTCTGGGGGAGTTGCTGCTGGCGGCCCACCGCTCCTATCTGGCTCCCGTCTCAGCGCTGCGCCAACTGGGCGAGGTTCATGCCCTGGCCCACATCACCGGCGGCGGCATCGTCGAGAACCTGCCCCGAGTGCTGCCGGACGACCTGGCGGCCCGGGTGGAGACCGGAAGCTGGGGGGTGCCCAGCCTGTTCACCGCTCTGCAGGAGCTCGGCGGGATCGCCACCGATGAGATGTGGCGCACCTTCAACATGGGCGTGGGCATGATCTGCATCGTGCCGGCCGCCACCGCCCATCTCTCGGTTTCGCTGGCCGAGCACGGCTTCTTCCGGATGGGTGAGCTGGTCCCTCGCGGCGGCTCCGACCGGGTGATTCTCAGCTGAGCCAGCCGCAGCCACGACGGGGGGTGGGGGTTCTGGTCTCCGGGCGCGGCAGCAACCTGGCGGCCCTGATCGCCGCCGCCGAGGCGCCCGACTACCCCGCCTCGGTGGTGGCGGCGGCGTCCAACCGCAGCGCCTGCCCCGCACTGTCCCTGGCCAGGGCGGCGGGGATTGCGGCCAGGACCTTTCCCGCGCGGGAGTTCGGTGGCGACGCCGAGGCTCGCGACCGCGCCCTGGCGGCCTGGCTGCTCGAGCGGCAGGTCGAGATCCTGGTCCTGGCGGGCTACGATCGGATCCTGAGCGAGTCCCTCGTGGGTGCCTTTCCCGGGCGGATCCTCAACCTGCACAACAGCCTGCTACCGGCCTTCGCGGGCACCATGAACGCGGTTGAGCAGGCTCTGGACCATGGGGTCAAGCTGACCGGCTGCACCGTCCACATCGTTGACTCGGACGCGGTCGACGGCGGCCCGATCGTCCTCCAGGCGGCGGTGGCGGTGGAGGACGAAGACACCCCGGCCAGCCTGCTCCAGCGCATCCACGAGCAGGAGTGGCGGATCCTGCCCCAGGCGGTGGCGTTGCTGGCGAGCGATGGGATTCTGGTGGAGGGACGCAGGGTCCGGCGCCGGCCGTGCTGACCCCGAGGCGGGCGCTGCTCGGCGTCGACGACAAGCGCGGGCTGCTGGAGTTCGCCACCGGACTCAGCCAGCACGGGGTCGAGTTGGTGGCGACCGGCGGGACCGCGCGCCACCTTGCGGAGGGTGGACTCCCGGTGACCCCGATCTCTGACCTGACCCACGTGGCGGAGCTGCTGGAGGGGAGGGTCAAGACCCTCCATCCGGCGGTCCACGCCGGCATCCTGGCGCGGCGGGACCGGCCAGAAGACATGGAGACCCTGGCCCGGCACGGCTACTCGCCCATCGACATGGTGGTCGTCAACCTCTACCCGTTTGCCGCGGTGGCGGCGTCGGGGGCGGCCCTGGAGCAGGTGGTCGAGGCGATCGACATTGGTGGCCCCACCCTGCTCCGCGCCGCTGCCAAGAACTGGCGGGACGTGGCCGCGGTGTCCAGCCCGGCGCAGTACCCGGAGGTGCTGGCCGCCCTCAACGCCGGGGGCATGTCGCCAGAGCAGTTGCGGCAGATGGCCCTGCGGGTCTTTCAGCTGACCGCCGCCTACGACGCCGGGATCGCGGCCCATCTGGACATGACACCGCCTCGGCCCGAGGCCGCGTGGCCGGACCGGCTGACCCTTTCGGGCAGGCTCCGCCAACCGCTCCGCTACGGCGAGAACCCCCACCAGCAGGGCGCCCTCTACCACCGCGGAGACGGAGCCCGCGGGATCGCCTCCGCCCGCCAGCTCCAGGGAGCGGAGCTGTCGTACACCAACTGGCTGGACGCGGACTCCGCCTGGCGTCTGAGCCAGGTCCTGCAGGCTCCGGCGGCGGTCGTGGTCAAGCACACCAACCCCTGCGGGGTGGCCCTCGGCAACTCCCTGGCCGAAGCCTTCCAACGCGCCTACGAGTGCGATCCGCGCTCCGCCTACGGCGGCATCGTGGGCCTCAACCAAGCGCTCGACGCCGCCGCTGCCGAGGCCCTCCGGGGCCACTTCCTGGAGCTGGTGGTGGCGCCTGGAGTCGCTCCCGAAGCCGCCTCCATCCTGGCCGCCAAGGGGCGCCTGCGGGTCCTGGCGGTGGACTCTCCGACGGCAGTGGAGGAACTTGACCTGCGCAGCATTGATGGGGGTTTCCTGGTCCAGAGCCCGGACTCGGGGGACGCTCCGCGGGCCCAGCTCACAGTCGTCTCGAAGCGCTCGCCCACAGCTGACGAATGGGCCCAGTTGACGCTGGCCTGGCAGGTCGTCCGGGCGGTCAAGTCCAACGCCATCGTGCTCTGCCGGGAGGGCATGGCGGTGGGGATCGGGGCGGGCCAGATGTCGCGGGTGGAGGCGGTGCAGCTGGCGGTGGCCCGGGCCGGCAGCAGGGCCGGTGGCAGCTGTCTCGCATCGGATGCCTTCTTCCCGATGCCCGACGGCCTTCAGATGGCGGCTGACGCCGGGGTCACGGCCGCGATCCATCCCGGCGGCTCGGTGCGCGACCCCGAGGTCCTGGCCGCCGCCGATCAGGCGGGGATGGCATTGGTGGCGACCGGGAGGCGTCACTTCCGCCACTGAGGCCGCATCCGCCACCGGTTCCTGTATGGTGCCATCAGTTGGGATCCAGGTTGGAGGCGGCGATGAGCACGATGCCGGGGCGCTCTGGGCTGGTCCGGATGGTCGCAGGGGGAACCCTGCTGGCGGGGCTGGCGGTGACCTTCTTCATCGACCTCTTCCTGCCCTGGGGGCCCTCTCAGATCTGCTTTGGACCGGCGCCCCTCACCCCTTCCCCAGTTCCCTATTCAACCCATTCCATCATCGTGCAGCCGTTCGGCCCGTGCGGCCTCCAGACCGGGCTCGGCGGAGCCGGCTCCGCCGCCGCCATCCTGGCCCTGGCACTGCTCCTCTGGGAGGCCCTGCGGCTGGCCCGATTCAGCCTGATGCTGTCAGTCGCCTATCGCAGCCTGATCTCGATGTTCCTCTGCGGGGCGGTCCTGGTCTTCACCATCCTCGACCTGATCCCGCGCTTCGGCGGCCTGGTCTCCAGCCCGGGCGAGATTCCCTTCGGAGGGGCCTTCGCCTGGGTGGGGTTGGGACTTGCCCTCCTGATCACGGCCATGGGGTTCGGGCACTGGAGAATCTGGCAGGCGGAGGCTCCCGCCGGGGCCGTCCCGCCGTCCCCCCTGGCATGGGGAGGCGGACCGGGCCCCGGCACGCCGCAGCCTCCAGCCTGTCCTGCCTGCGGCCGGCCGCTGCCGGCCGGAGCTCACTTCTGCTCCCACTGTGGCCAGGCCGTTCCGGCTGAGGCGGTGGCGACCGGCTCCATCTGAGCCACCACGGGCGGCTTGCCGGTGCCCCGGTACCAGATGAACGTGGCCGCCCCCAGGCCGGTCGCCGGCTGCCTGGAGAATCCTCGCTTGGATCAGTTCCCGCGATCGCGAACTCCGCCCCTGCCTCTTCACCAATCTGCCCGTGTCCTCCAAGCGGCGGGGCCGGCGCGGGCGGGACTGGCGGTCTGGTGAGTTCCTGGATTCGCGCGCTGGCCGGCCCGGGCGCCAAGCCGAACGACGTTCCAGCATGCTCCAGCTGGGACGGCGGTCCGTGATTGACGAGAGTGCTCTCGGTGGTCAGCAAGAAGCGGGCTGCTCGGGTCCCCACTCACGAGCAAGAGCTTGGGGACGCCCCGAGCCCGGCAACAGGTCCCCGTCGAAGTCCAGGGGGATCCTGGCTCCGGTGACCGCGTAAGTTCATTCTTGAAGTCCGTGGCCAAGGATCAGCAGTCGGCGAGGCTGGCAGGAGGCCGGGAGGGTGACTTTGACGGCATCCTGAGCCCGCCAACACACCCTATTGACACCACCGCCCACATTCCCTAGTCTCTTGCGATGGTCGCCCGATAAGAGTCTCACCAAGGAAGGGTTCGGGCGTGCCCACCAGTCGCCCGTCGGATGAACGGGTCATCCGGCCGCTGGGCTGGGGTTCTTCGCCAGACTGCTTCCACATCTCCCACGGTGCTTCGGGCGCCGATCTTGCGTGGAGGACTGCAGTCATGACCTCGACCCCCCACAACGGCAGGCTGGCGGACGCATCGTCCGAAGCTGAGCGGCTCCGGCGAGAGTGGCAGGGCCCTCGCTGGGAGGGGGTCGAGCGCCCCTATTCGGCCCAGGAGGTGACGCGGCTTAGGGGTTCCTTCCAGGTCGAGCACACCCTGGCGCGCCGGGGAGCCGAGCGGCTCTGGAGTCTGCTGCGGGGCAGCGATTACGTGCCTGCCCTGGGGGCCCTCACTGGCCAGCAGGCGGTGCAGATGGTGAAGGCCGGGCTGCAGGCGATCTACCTCTCCGGCTGGCAGGTCGCCGCCGACGCCAACCTGGCCGGGGAGACCTACCCGGACCAGAGCCTCTATCCCGCCAACAGCGCGCCCACGCTGGCCCGCCGGCTCAACAACGCCATGCTTCGGGCAGATCAGATCGCCTGGGCCGAGGGGAGGCACGACCGCGAGTGGGTGGCCCCGATCGTGGCCGACGCCGAGGCCGGCTTCGGGGGCCCCCTGCACGCCTTCGAACTGATGAAGTCCATGATCGACGCCGGGGTCGCCGGGGTGCACTTCGAAGACCAGCTCGCCTCGGAGAAGAAGTGTGGCCACCTCGGGGGCAAGGTGCTGGTTCCCACCAGCCAGTTCGTGCGCACCCTGGTGGCGGCGCGGCTGGCGGCCGATGTGGTCGGGGTCCCGACCCTGCTGGTGGCCCGCACCGACGCTCTGAGCGCGACCCTGCTGACCAGCGACATTGACCCCGCCGATCGCGAGTTCCTGACCGGCGAGAGAACCTCCGAGGGGTACTACGGGGTCCGTTCGGGGCTGGAGCCGGTGATCGCGCGGGCGCTCGCCTATGCCCCCTTCTCCGACGCTCTGTGGTTCGAGACCTCCACCCCTGACCTGGCCGAGGCGGCTGCCTTTGCGGCGGCGATCCATGGGCGCTTCCCGGGCAAGCTGCTGGCCTACAACTGCTCGCCGTCGTTCAACTGGAAGCTGCAATTGAGTGATGCCGAGGTGGCCGCGTTCCAGCGCCGGCTGGGCGAGCTGGGGTACCGCTTCCAATTCGTGACCCTGGCGGGCTTCCACGTGGCCAATGCCTCGATGTTCGAGCTGGCCAAGGGCTACGCAGAGGAGGGCATGACCGCCTACGTCCACCTCCAGCAGCGGGAGTTCGCCTTGGAGCTTCAGGGCTACACCTCCACCCGCCATCAGTTCGAGGTCGGAGCCGGGTACTTCGACACCGTCATGGAGACGGTGAGCGGTGGCGAGAGCGCGACCCTTGCGCTCAAGGGGTCCACCGAGGAGGCCCAGTTCGAGTCGACCCCGGCCCCGTGATGGCAGCCGGCGACGACGCGGGGGGGGTCCAGATCCTGGGCGACGCCGGAGCCGCCCAGGATCTGGTGCTGACACCGGCGGCGGTCGCCTTTCTGACGCGCCTGCAACGGCGGGTGGGGCCGGGGCGGGAGGCCATCCTGAACGCGCGAGCGCGCCTTCAGACGGAGTTCGACGCCGGACTGCTGCCCGGCTTCTCGGAGGCGACCGCCGCAATTCGGGAGGACCCCCGATGGTCCGTGGCCCCGCCGCCGTCCGACCTGCTGGACCGGCGGGTGGAGATCACCGGGCCGGTGGAACGCAAGATGATGATCAACGCTCTCAACTCGGGGGCCAAGACCTACATGGCGGACTTCGAGGACGCCAACTCGCCCACCTGGCGGAACTGCATCGACGGCCAGGCCAATCTGATCGCCGCCGTGGAGGGCACGATCTGCTGGGACGAGGCCGGCAGGAGCTACCGGCTCCAGCCGAAGACGGCGACCCTGATGGTGCGGCCGCGGGGCTGGCATCTGCTGGAAAAGCACATCCTGGTGGATGGCTCGCCCATGTCGGCGAGTTTGTTTGACTTCGGGCTCTTCGTCTTCCACAACGCCCGTGGCCTGCTCGCCCGCGGCAGTGGGCCGTACCTCTACTTGCCCAAGCTGGAGGGGCACCGGGAGGCCAGACTTTGGAACGACACCTGCCGGCTGGCGGAGGAGGAGCTGGAGCTGCCCCGGGGTGCCATCAGGGCCACCGTCCTGATTGAGAACATTCTGGCCGCGTTCGAGATGGAGGAGATCCTCTTCGAGCTGCGGGAGCGCGCCGTCGGTCTCAACGCCGGGCGCTGGGACTACATATTCTCGGTGATCCGAAAGTTCCGCAACCGGCCGGCGTTCGTGCTGCCGGACCGGGCTCTGGTCACGATGACGGTGCCGTTCATGGAGGCCTACACCGATCTGTTGGTTCGGACCTGCCACCGCCGCGGGGCGCACGCCCTGGGCGGCATGGCGGCTTTCATCCCGAACCGGGCCGATCCGCAGCGCACCGGGACCGCCCTGGAGCGAGTTCGCCAGGACAAGCAGCGCGAGGTGGGCCAGGGCTTCGACGGCACCTGGGTAGCCCATCCCGGCCTGGTCGCGACCGCGACCGCCGTGTTCGACTCGGTGCTGGGCGCGCGCCCCAATCAGGTGGAGCGGCTGCGTGAGGAGGTGAGGGTGGAGGCGAGTGACCTGCTGGCGATCGACGAGACCCCCGGGGGCGTCAGTGAACAGGGCCTGCGCCTCAACATCTCGGTCGGGATCCGGTATCTGCAGTCCTGGCTGAACGGGACCGGGGCGGCCGCCATCGACAACCTGATGGAGGACGCCGCCACCGCCGAGATCTCACGATCCCAGATCTGGCAGTGGCTGCGCCATGGCCGGGTGACGCGCCCTCAGGTGGCGGCGGCCGAGGACGAGATCGCGAGCAGTCTGGGGAGTGGGTTTGCGGCCGGGCGGGCGGTGTTCGACGAGGTCGCCCTGGGCTCGGAGTTCGTGGATTTCCTGACCGTGCCCGCCTATCGACTCCTGCCCTGACCGGCCCCACCGGGGCAAGAACTTGTCGCAATCAGCTGTCGCGGCGGCACCGGCGGTTGCGGCAGGGGATTCCCTCTGTTATCGTCCGTCTCGGTTGGCGGCAGTTGGGGCTCTCTCACGCTGGGGCGAGGGGCCGGCTGCCGACTGCGGCGGCTGACGAAGGGGAGCGCCCACAGATGGCCAGGAAGACCGACACATCAGACCAGCCCGGGAGTGAGCCGGTTCGGTACGGGGAGGCCGAGGGTGGCGGTTGCGATCACAGCGGCTGCTCCAACACCCGGGCTTACCGCTGTCTCTACCGCGACCGCCGGGCGGTCGACTGCTCGTGGGTGGCGTGCCCGGATCATCTGAGGGTGGTCGACGGACGCGGCTTCTGCATGCGCCATGCCAGCGTCGCGGAAGTGCTGCTGATGGCTCGGCGGCAGGGCACCGAGCTGCTTCCCCCCGACCTCGACGACCGCTGTGCCTCCCTGGTGAGGGCCGTTGCGAGTGATCTCAGTGAGCCTGTCCTGGAGCGGCTGGTGCGGTGGGGCGACACCAGCACCAGCATCATCAACGATCCCTCGATCCGCTACACCAGAGGGGACCGGATCCATCACGACCCGGGCCACTGGGAGCGGGTCTGGGGGCTGGCCACCAGGACCGGCATCCTGCTCAGGGTGGGCGTGCGGGTCGAGGATCCCCGCCCGGAGACAGTCATTCTCACCGGTGGGGTGACCCATCTGGTCGCGACCATCCCGCCCTGGATCCAGCGCCACCTGAAGGGGGATCCGGCCCAGGGCTCGCAGTCGGAGCTGGTCGAGCGCCTCGCCTTCCAGCAACAGCTTCTGCAGGCGCTCGACGAGCACGTGGACAAGTATGGCGTGACCTTTCCGCGCAGCCTCATGTCCGCCCGCGGCTGAACGGCGAGAGGCGTGACGGCCTCATAATTGACTGATGGCATATGAGGCCCTGCTGCCGGTCCAAGCCGGGGTCGCCACCCGCCACCAGCCCGATTTCCAGGCCGGCTACCTGACCTTCAGCCGTAGCTATACGGTGGATGTCACCTACCGCTGCTTTCGGCGCTGTGGTTACTGCGAGTACCGCACCGACTCAGGGGGGCTCACCTCGTGGGAGGAGATCGACCACCAGCTGGACCAGGCTGCGGGCCATCGCTGTCGGGAGGTCCTGGTGATGTCAGGGGAACAGCCCTGGCGACTCCCCGACCTCGGGCTGGCCGGGGAGAACGAGTTCGTGGACCGGGTGATCGAGATCTGCCGGAGGGCGATGACCCGGGGGCTGCTCCCCCACACCAACGTCGGCCTGCTCACGCGCGCCAGCCTGGAGCGGCTGCGGCCGTGGAATGCGTCGATGGGGCTGATGCTGGAGACCGCCACCGACCGGATCCCGGCCCATGCCATGGGTGGGGGAAAGCGGTTCCAAGATCGCCTGCGCCATCTGGATGACGCCGGCGAGCTCCACATTCCGTTCACCACCGGGATCCTGGTGGGGATCGGGGAGGAGGCGGCAGACAGGCGGCGGGCGTTGGAGCTGATCGCCGCCAGCCACCACCGGCACGGCCACATCCAGGAGGTCATCGTCCAGAACTTCGTCCCCAAGCCGGGAACTCCGATGGCCGGGGCCGCGGCCCCCACCCCGGAGGTGGTGCGGGCCGCGGTCGAGCTCGCCCGCGAGATCCTTCCAGAAGACGTCACCGTCCAGGTGCCTCCGAACCTCAACTTCGAGAGCTGGCCGGAGCTGGTGGCCGCGGGGGCGCGGGATCTGGGCGGGATCTCAGCCGACGGGGACTCGGTCAGCCCGGCTCACGACTGGCCCGGCGAGGCGGAGCTGGCCGCCAAGGCGGGCAGCCTCGGCTACCGGCTGCAGGAGCGGCTGCCGGTCTACCAGGAGTCCGGGGCCGATCTCCGCTGGGCGGCGGACGAGCTGCGCCGGCAGCTGGTTGGAGACGAGGTCACCTACATCATCAACCGCAACGTCAACATCAGTAACGTCTGCGTCGGAAGTTGCAAGTTCTGCGGCTTCAAGCGCGGGTCGCTGGGGGTCAAGGGAGCCTACTTCCACGACCACGACACCATCTTCGCCAAGCTCCAGGACGCGGTCGACCGCGGTGCCACCGAGATCTGCATGCAGTCCGGGCTCACCCCCGACCTCAACTTGGCCTTCTACGACGGGCTCTTCCGCGAGATCAGGTCCCGCTGGCCAACCCTCCACCTGCACGCGCTCTCGCCGGAGGAGGTCCGCTACCTGGCCCAGCTGTCCGGGCGTTCGGTGGAGGACGTGATCAGGCAGTTGCAGGACGCCGGCCTGGGCACCATGCCGGGCACCGCAGCCGAGATCCTGGTGGAGGAGGTGCGCCGGATCCTCTGCCCGGAGAAACTGACCACTGAGGAGTGGGTGGACGTGATGCGGGCGGCGCACCGGGTCGGCCTGCGCACCACCGCCACCATCATGTACGGCCACGTGGAGACCCCCTGGCACCGGCTTCGGCATCTGGAGGTGATCCGCAACCTGCAGCGCGAGACCGGAGGCTTCACCGAGTTCGTGCTCCTCCCCTTCCAGGTTGAGCACAACACCCTGGGCAAGTACTTCGGGATCCGCCAGCCCCTGACCCTGGAGGACTCGCTGCGCTTCACCGCCTACTGCCGGCTCTACTTCGGGGCGGACATCCCCAACATCCAGACCAGCTGGGTCAAGCTGGGGGCCGAGGGGGTGGCCGAGTCCCTGCGCTGGGGCGCCAACGACTTCGGCGGCACGCTGATGGAGGAGTCCATCACACGCATGAGCGGAGCCAGCCACGGCCAGAACCTGGACCCCGAGGAGATCGAGGCCGCGATCCGATCCGTCGGCCGGACCCCGCGGGAGCGCAACACCACCTACGGGGAGGTCAGCGCGCGGCCGCGCGACCTCGACCGGAGCTGCGCCGCGATCGCGTGAGTGACGCTGCTCCCAGCTGGCCGGCGGCCAACCCGATCAGGAGGCAGGTCACCTCGACGCCCCTGGTCAGGAGTTCGTTCTCGCCTTGGGCTGGGATCAGGATCAGCGCCATCAGGACCGGGAACAGGACCCACCGCCAGGGGTATCGGCTGCGCGCGATCCTGGGATGGTAGAAGCTGGCGAACCCGGCCCCCAGCAGAAGGCAGACCAGGCTCAGGGTTACGTAGCCCACCAGGTACTGGCTGCCGCGGGCCGCGCCCAGCCCCACTGTCACGCGGATCGAGAGCGGCGGGAGGTAGTCTGTCGCGTAGAAGGTCAGCAGCACCCAGGCCATGCCGTGGAGGCAGAACGTCGAGACCTGGAGCCCGCGGCGGCGGCGTTCCTCCTTGGCGGCCCGTTCCTCCTGCGTCAGAGGTGGCTTGTCCGCTCCTCGGCCAGCGTCCGGCGCGGTCGGGGCCGTCACGGTTGACGGCTTCGGGGGTATCGCCGTTCGCTCATGGCGCCGCCACCGTACCTCTGCCGGCCCCGGCGCGGCTGATGCCGGCCGGGCGGACCGGGGCCGCCGCCGACCCGGCGCCTCGCGCCCGCGCTCTTGCCTGGCGGTTCCGAGCGGCGATGGGGAGCCGGAAGGAACCTGTCACGGGCGTCACGTTACCACCCGGGTCTGATCGTGCAGCGGGCGTCCCGATCCCACTCCCACCCTGCCATCGCTGGACCAGGCAGGCGCTGCCACGCAGCCCCTTTGGCCATCAGGGACTGGTCCCCAGTCCGTTGATGGCCAAAGGGGCGGTGGGGTGAACTGAGTTGGAGCGCGCCCCCCGGCGTTGGGACCTGCCCGACCCCAGCCTGGTGGCTGCGGCCGAGCCGTTGCTGCGGAGAGTCCTGCGCGCTCGTGGGATCTCGGATCTGGACTTCGCCACCCGCGACGACCACGTCGACCACGACCCCCGCCTGCTCACCGACATGGACCGGGCCGTGGAGCTGGTGGCTGACGCCCTCCACCAGGGCACTGGGATTGCGGTCTACGGCGACTACGACGCGGACGGGGTGACCGCTTCGGCTCTCCTGGTGCGGGCGTTCCGAGCGATCGGGGTCGAGATCCTGGCCCACATCCCCAACCGCGAGAGCGAGGGCTACGGACTCAATCTGCAGGCACTCGAGGAGCTGGCCGCCCGCGGAGCCGGCCTCGTGATCACGGTGGACTGTGGGACCACCGCGCTGGAGGTGGCCGCCGCGCGCCCGGCGGGGATGCGGCTGTTGATCACCGACCACCACCTGCCCCACGCGCTCCCTGGCGGCCAGGGCTTCGAGCTGGCGCCGGCGGATGCGCTGGTCAACCCCCAGCGCCCCGGCGACGGGTATCCCTTCAAGGGGCTGGCTGGGGTCGGGGTGGCCTACAAGCTGGTCCAGGCCCTGGAGGCGGCGCGGCTGATGCCCTCCGGGACCTCCGCTCAACAGCTCCCGCTGGTGGCGTTGGGAACGGTGGCGGACATGATGCCCTTGCTGGGAGAGAACCGCGGCCTGGTGCGACAGGGTTTGGAGAGGTGGGTCGAGGCGGCGCCGCTGGGGCTGTTGGCGCTCGCCCGTGGGGCCGGAATCGAGGGCAGCCCCGGCGGCTCGGACCTCGGCTTCTCGCTGGGCCCGCGCATCAACGCGGCCGGTCGCATGGAGGACGCCAAGCTGGCGCTGGACTGCTGCCTGGTGACGTCTCCCGCCGAGGCGGCCAGGGCCGCGGCGGGGCTGGAGGGCCTCAACAAGAGCCGGCGTCGCTCACTGGCTGACGCTCTCGAGCGGGCCCGGCCGATGGTCGAGAGGCTGCCGAACGAGGTCGCCGCCATCGTGGTCGGCGATGAGGCGTTCCCGGCCGGGGTGGTGGGCCTGGTGGCCGGCCGGCTTGCCGAGGAGTTCCAGCGGCCCAGCTTCGTCTTCACGCGGTCTGGCGAGGAGTGGCGCGGCTCAGCCCGGGGCGCTCCCGGGCTGAACATCGTCGAGGCTCTGGCCGACTGCTCCCACACGCTGCTGCGCTACGGGGGCCACCGCGGGGCGGGCGGGTTCAGCGTCAGGCCGGACGCCGCTGCGGCCTTCGAGGCGGCCGTCGTCGCGGCCGTCAGCCGGCAGCTGGGCAGCCGTGAGCCTTGCCGCGTCTTCCGGGTCGACGCCGTGACCCAGCTGGCGGAGTGCAACCTGAGGCTCGCCGATGAGCTGGCCGGGCTGGGCCCGTTCGGAAGCTCCAATCCATCGGTCCTGCTGGGTGCCACCGGCTGCCGGGTGGTGAGCACGGATCCCTTCGGCAAGGGCGGTGACCACCTGCGGGTATCGCTCGAGGACGGCACCGCGACCGCCGAGGCGATCGCCTTCAACCGCCCTCAGCTGAGGCGGCACCTGCCGCTGGGGAGAAGGGTCGACGTGCTCTTCGAGTTGGAGGCCGACCGCTGGCGCGGCCGAGAGCGCGCCCGTCTCCTGTTGCGGGACATTCGGCCAGTTCGCCTGTGAGCGGCGGTTCGCGCCGTGGGAGCGGCCCTCGTCCATCGCGGTGGCTGGCGCCACCCAGCCCAGAGGTGACCATCCCGCCGGGGCGGCTGTCCGTGGCTGGCACCGGTTGAGCGAGATCGTGGAGGGCCAGGCGCCCGGGAGCCCGTAAACTCCACCCACCATGGCAGCCAGCCCCCCCGGCCTCCCCCCTCCGGGGGCTCGAGCCCCCATCCCCAGCGCGGATCCCGGGGGAGGCGAGACCGATGAGTCCGGGCTGCGCCGCGCGGCCCTGCAGTGGGCCCGGGCGGCCGCGGTCCTGCTGACGATCTTCCTCGGCTACCAGCTGTTCCTGGTCCTGCGCGGGATGACGGCCGCCATCCTCTCAGTGGTCATCTCGGTGCTGGTGGCGATCATCATCACCTTCCTGGGCGCTCCGCTGGTGATTCGCCTGGAGCGCCACCTCCGGATGCCGCGGGCGCTGGCCGTCCTGCTCGCGCTGGTGGTGGGACTGGGGCTCATGGCCCTCCTGGTCTGGCTGCTGTCGGGTCCGCTGGTCACCGAGGGACGCGGGCTGGCCACCCAGGCCCCCTCCTTCGTGCATCGCCTGGACTCCCAGATCGCCACTCTGGAGAAGCAGCTCAAGGGGCATGGGATTCGCATCAACGCGGTCAGCTTTGTGACCTCCAAGCTCTCCACTCTGGTGCCGCAGCTGACCGGATTCGTGGTCAGCGGGGTGACCGGAGCGCTGGGCGCTCTGATCGACGCGGTGGTCGCGATCGTGCTCGCGTTCTGGCTGCTGAAGGACGGCGCTGAGCTGCGCCGAAGCTTCGTGGCGCTGTTCCCCACCCGAGTGGCGCGGGAACTCGACTTCGGCCTGGACGCCTTCGCGGTGGTGATCGGCGGCTACGTCCGCGCCCAGCTCTTCCTGGCCCTCGTGGTGGGAGCCATGGCGGGGGTGGGTACGGCTCTGCTGGGGGTCCCCTTCCCACTGGTGGTGGCGCTGGCGGCCGGAGTCTTCGAGCTGATCCCTCTGGTGGGCCCCTTCGCAGGGGGTGGCGTCGCCCTGCTGCTGGCCCTCACCAAGAGCCCGACCCTGGCGATCCTCACCCTGATTCTCTTCCTGGGTATCCACGTGGTGGAGGGCTACCTGCTGGTGCCGCGGATCCAGGCCCGCTTCCTGCAACTGCACCCCATCCTCACCCTGCTGGCGTTGTTCGCCGGGGTGGAAGCGGCGGGCTTCCTGGGGGCGCTGGTGGCGGTTCCCGCCACCAGCTACGTCACCGTGCTGATCCGGGCCTGGGTGGGGGATTGGCGCGCTCAGCGGCCGGATCTCTTCACCGTCAGTCGCGGTGACTCCCTGGGGGACATCCGCAACCGGCGCCTGCTCCGCAGCTTCCGGATCTTCTCCAGACGCTCCGAGCCGAGCCCAGGGGGTCCGCCGCCGGGCCCACCGGCGCCAACCGCCAGTGGCTGACCGGTGGCGGCCCAGGATCAGACGCGGGGGCCGAAGAGCAGGGTCCCCACCCGCACCTGGGTGCTGCCGGCTGTGATCGCCTCCCGAAAGTCGCCGCTCATGCCCATGCTGAGCACGGGCAGTTCCGCGCCCCCTTGCTCCGCCAGGTGGTCGCGGAGTCTCCGGCAGGCGTCGAAGCAGCGCTCCGGCTCCTCGCGGGAGGCGACCGTCATCAAGCCCCGCATGAGCACCCCGGGAAGACGTTGGAGCTCGCCCAGCTCGGCAGCCAGCCGGGCGGGCGGGTAGCCTCCCCGTCCGGGCAGACCGGTGAAGTCGACCTCACAGAGGATCGGTAGCCGTCCCCGGCCGGCTCGACTGGTCGAAATGGTGCGGGCCAGAGCCAGGCTGTCGACGGTCTCCAGGACGCTGAAGAGCTCCGCCGCCCGCCGCGCCTTGTTGCGCTGGAGGTGTCCCAGCATGTGCCAGCGGGGCCGGGCCCGGCCGCTGGCCAGGAGTGCGAGATCCTTGCTCTGGCACTCCTGCACGTAGTTCTCCCCGAGGTCATCCAACCCCAGGCCCAGGGCCGCCGCCACGGCTGTCTCGGGCTGGCCCTTGGTGACGGGCAGGAGTGAGACCTCGCCGGGGTCGCGCCCGCTGCGGCCGGCGGCCGCCGCCAGCTCGGCTCGGACCCAGGCGAGGCGCTCCTCCAGGGGGATGGCGGCGCTCACGAGGTCAGCGAGTGGTCGCCCGGCGCCGGCCCGCCGCTCGCTCCGACGACAGCAGGTGGTCGATCTCGTTCTTCACCTCCGAGAGGTCGCGGAACGAGCGGTAGACCGAGGCGAAGCGAACGTAGGCCACCTCGTCGAGCTGGCGCAGACGGTTCATCACCAGTTCGCCCACCTCGCGGCTGGGCAGCTCCGACTGGCCGCGTCCCCGCAGCTCAGCCTCGATCTCGTCGACGATCTGGGTCACCTGACCAGGTGAGATGTCGCGCTTCTTGCAGGCGTTCATCAGCCCCCGGAACAGCTTCTGGCGGTCGAAGTCCTCGCGCCGGCCGTCCTTCTTGACGATGTAGAAGGGGATGGACTCGATCCGTTCGTAGGTGGTGAAGCGCTTGCTGCAGCTGTTGCACGCCCGCCGCCGCCGGATCGCCTCGCCGGTCTCCGAGTCGCGCGAGTCGACGACCCGCAGGTCATCGTGATTGCAGTAGGGACAGCGCATGGGGGCCCCCGTCAAAGCGGATCTGGCCCACAGCATATGGGGCCACGCGAGGCATTGTACCCCTCATATTGTGTTTTCCGCCCGGACCTTGGCCACGCTTGTGCCCGCTCGCGGTGGGGTCGCTCTCAGCTCTGGGCCGGGACCAGGCGGAGGGACCCAACATCTTGGCCCGCCGCCGATGGCGTCAGCGGTTGACGGTACCCATGTCCGCGTAGCGATCGCCCGCCACGGCCCCGGGCTGGGCGACCTCGCCCAGGTCCTGCAGAGTTTGGGCGTCCAGCTCGAGCTCCGCTGAAGCCACGTTCTCTTCCAGGAAGCGGCGTCGCTTGGTGCCTGGGATGGGCACGATGTCCTTGCCCTGCTGAAGCACCCACGCGATGGCGACCGCTCCCGGGGTCGCCCCCCTGGTCTCGGCGATCTGCTGGATGCGGTCGACCAAAGCCAGGTTGCGCTCCAGGTTCTCGGCCGCAAAGCGCGGGTAACGGGAGACCCGGAAATCGTTGTCCTCGAGCTGCTCTGGAGCCCGGTACCGTCCGGTCAGCATGCCCCGACCAAGCGGGCTGTAGGCGACGAAACCGATCCCCAGCTCACGGACGGTGGGCAGGATCTCCGCCTCGGGCTCGCGGCTGAAGAGGGAGTACTCGGTCTGCAGGGCTGAGATGGGATGGACCGCATGAGCTCGGCGGATGGTCTCCGGGGCCGCTTCGGAGAGGCCCAGGTAGCGCACCTTGCCCTCGGCCACCAGCTCCGACATCGCGCCCACCGTCTCCTCGATGGGAACCCTCACATCCACCCGATGCTGGTAGTAGAGGTCGATGTGGTCCACCCCGAGTCGCGTCAGCGAGGCGTCGCAGGCCTCCCGCACGTACTCCGGGCGACCGTTGATGCCGACCCAGGACCCGTCCTCCCGGCGTTGGTTGCCGAACTTGGTGGCCAGCACCACCGAGTCGCGGCGACCGGCGATCGCGCCACCCACCAGCCGCTCGTTGTGGAAGGGCCCGTACATGTCGGCGGTGTCGAGGAAGTTGACGCCCAACTCCAGGGCCCGATGGATGGTGGCCACGGACTCCTCGTCGTTGCGCGGCCCGTAGAACTCGGACATGCCCATGCAACCGAGGCCCAACGCCGACACCTTCAGGCCCTGCCCGCCCAGCGTCCGTTCTTCCATCTCGCCCTCCCGCACTTGTGACTGACTTCCAGTGTAGTCCGGCCCTCTCTCATGCTGGCGGGGGATGCGGCGGCGGCTGCGAATCCATTACCGTCGGGACGCGAGCATCCACGCGATCTCGGCTGCGGTCGAGAGGGAGGCACCCCCACTCTTGAACCAGTTGCGGCTCCTGGCTCGAGCTTTGCGCTGGCGCGCTGGTGCGGCGGTCGCGCTCCTGGTGGTCGCCACCGTGGCCGTGGTGGCCGCCGCCGCCGGTCCTCTTTACCTGGACACCGCCAATGACAGCGTGCTGCATTCGGTGCTGCTAAGCAACTCGGTGCAGGCCAACGGAATCACCCTGATCCCACAGTACTCCCCGACCACCCCCGGCTCTTTCGTGGACCGTGCCACCTTGGCTCTCCAGGCCGCTGGTCGGTATCGGATCTATCGCTGGTACGGGCGGGGCAAGACAGTGCTGGACGCAGGGGTGGCGGTGACGGCCAGCTCGGGGATCTCATATGCCAGCGATCTCATCTCAGATCCGGGCCAGTGTAGTGTCCTCCATTTTCTCTCCGGGAGCTGTCCAGCCGCTCCTGACCAGGTGGCCATGACCGCCCGCAGCCTGGCCGCTTTGGGCGCCCACCTGGGCTCGGTTGTGACCGTGGGGCCAGTCCACGGGGGCCGGAGCGTCCCGCTCAAGGTGGTTGGGATCGTCCAACTGGGGAACCCCAAGGCACCGTTCTGGTTCGGAGGCGAGTCGGGTTACTTCGACTTTGGCCCAGCGCTTGGCTGCTCGATCACCCAAAGCTGCCTGCCCCACCTGGACGCCTTCTTCACGCTGGCGGCGACCGCGGCTGGCTTTCCGGCGGTTCAGGCCATCGACGAGTTCCCCCTCAAGATCGCCACGGTCCACACCACGGTGGCCGCCACCTTCGACTCGGCCATGGGTGCGTTCGCCCGTTACACCAACCGTAAGTATTCGGTGACCCCGTAGGGAACGGTCTCCCCAGGGCGTTGGGGACTGGACACGAGGGGTGTCCATGGTGTTCACTGTGGGTCGTGGCCCCCAGATGGCAGGTCGATGCGAAGCGCTGGCAAGCGGAGGCGGAGTGCCTGGCGGGCGAGGTAGCCCGGCTCGAAGCCGAGAATGTGGGGCTGCGGTCGGAGAATGCGGAGCTGCGCGCGCGGGTTGCCGAACTCGAAGCTCAGGTGGTTGCCCTCTCGGAGAAGGTGGCGACGCTGGCGAAGCTCCTGTTCGGCACCTCGTCGGAGCAGAAGAAGCCGGCCCAGCCGGTGGCCCGGCTTGACGTGGATGGCGGCGGCGCTGTGGGGGAGCAACGGCGCAGTCGCGGTCAGCAGCCCGGCAGTGCCGGCCACGGCAGGCGGGACTACTCGGGTCTGGAGACCCGCGAGGAGATCCACGACGTGCCCGAGGACGAGCGGGTATGCCCCCAATGCGGGGCGCCGTACCAGGACTTCAAGGAGGAGAAATCGGAGCAGATCGACTGGCAGGTGCGCCTCACGCGGGTCCTCCATCGCCGCCCGACCTACCGGCGGACGTGCCAGTGCCCGGTGCGCGGCATCCTGGTCGCCCCGGTGCCTGCCAAGCCGATCCCCAAGGGCTTGTTCACGAGCCAGTTCCTGGCTCGCCTGGTGGTCGAGAAGTACGTCTTGGGCCGCCCCCTCGAGCGGGTTGTGACCGCGCTGCGCAGCGACGGGCTGGAGGTCGCCAAGGGCACTTTGGTGGGATCCCTGGAGGCGACCTCGGCGCTGCTCGCACCCCTGGATGCCGGGATCCGTGCCCGCAACGCCGAGGCGGGGCACCTGCATGTGGATGAGACCAGCTGGAAGGTGTACGAGCTGATAGCGGAGAAGCAGAACCACAGGTGGTGGCTGTGGACCTTCGTGGGCCCCGACACCAGCGTGTTCCTGATCGACCCGCACCGCTCCACCGAGGTGGTCACCAGGCACCTGGGGATCGACCTGGAGGCGGGCTCCCTGGAGGAAGGCCGGCACCTCCTGCTCAGCTCGGACTTCTTCACTGTCTACCAGTCGCTGGCAGGAGTGGATGGGCTGGACCCGCTCTGGTGCTGGGTTCACATTCGCCGCTACTTCATCCGCGCGGGTGACGCCCACCAGGAGCTCAAGGGCTGGACAGAGGCCTGGCTCGAGCGCATCAGGGTGCTGTACGTGGCGCACCGCGCGCTCCAGGCCAGTCCCGGCAGCCCGGAGCACATCCGGGCCGAGGCCGGCTTCGCGGACGCACTCGGCGCCATTGACACTGCCCGCAAGACCGAGGCGGCTGATCCCGGGCTGCATCCCGCCGCCACCAAAGTGCTCGCCACCCTGGAGCGCGAATGGGAAGGGCTGGCCCGCCACCAGAGCTTCCCGGAACTGCCACTGGACAACAACTCGGCCGAGCGAACCTTGCGCAACCCGGTGGTGGTGCGCAAGAACTGTTACGGGTCAGGCTCTGTCTGGGCCGCCACCCTGGCCGCCCGGGTCTGGACCATAACCGCAACGGCCGCCCGGGCCCAGTGCAACCCCCTTGCCTACCTCGGGTCCTATCTGGACGCCTGTGCCGAGGCCGGCGGGCGTCCCCCCTCAGGTCCGGCACTGGCCCGGTTCTTCCCCTGGGCAGCCAGCGAGGCCGACCTTTCCGCTTGGCAGCTGGCATCCCCGGGTCCGGCCCCGTGAGCGACTCGCGCCGCTACTGCGCCCGGGACTTCTCCGCCGAGGATATGGAAGTTGTCCGCCACCTCACGGTCACGCTCCCCAACCGGAGCGCGATCGCGGCTGAACTCTGCGCGGTGCTCGGTTGGCGCCGCCCCGACGGCCGGCCCAAGGAGATGTCGGCGCGGGTTGCCCTCTTGCGCATGGAGCGGGACGGGCTCATCACCCTGCCGCCGCCGCGCAACCCCAACGGCAACGGCCACGTCCTCCGCTACGCAAAGCCGGAACTCAGGTGGGTCAAAGCGGCCCCCCCATCGCTGTCCGCGCTCGGCCGAATCGAGCTGGTCGTGGTCGACACTCCAGCAGCGTCACGCAGGTGGCGGGGGCTGATCGCCTCCTACCACTACTTGGGCAACACCCATTTCGCCGGCGCCCAGCTGCGCTACCTGGTGGAGAGCTCCTGGGGAACCCTGGGCGCCCTCGGGTTCGCCGCCTCGGCGTGGAAGTGTGCCCCCCGCGACTCCCACATCGGTTGGGCCCCACCCACTCGCGAAGCCCGTCTGCACCTGGTGGTCGGCAATGCCCGCTTCTTGATCCTGCCCCACGTACGGGTGCCCAACCTGGCCTCCACCGTCCTCGCCCGGGCAGCCCGCCGCCTGCCCGCGGACTGGCAGACCGCCTATGGATACTCGCCCGTGCTCTTGGAGACCTTCGTCCAGGCCGACCGCTTCACCGGCACCAGCTACCGGGCCGCGAACTGGATCCATGTGGGGCAGACCCAGGGACGCGGCAAGCTCGACCGCTACAACCGCTACGCGCTCCCCATCAAAGACATCTACCTCTACCCCCTGCGCCGCGACTACCGCCGCATCCTCACCACACCTGCCTGAGGGCGACTCCTCATCGGGAT
>JAKAWF010000291.1 GCA_021817025.1 bacterium | reverse complement strand
CAACGTGGCGGTTCGTTCCTGGCACGACGAGTTGGCGGCGGGCAGATTGTGCGACCGAATCAGTGCGGTGGCGGACGATGGCGGCCTGATCCGAGCCGACTCGCAGCTCCTCGCGAATGCCGCGCTCATCGCTGCAGAGCACGGGATCTCGGCCTACGACGCAGCCTATGTAGCGGCCGCTCGGAGCGCGAGGGCCCGGCTAGTGAGCTGTGACGTACGCGACCTCGTGTCAAAGGGCTTGGCTTGCCTCCCGAGTGCCGCACTCTCCGGGCCGGCGAGCGCCCGATAGGCCGGCCCCACGCCCCCACCTGCACTGCCTCCCAGGCGACACCCGTCTCGCCTCTTAGGCGGTGCTCAATGGCCGCCCCCCGAAGCTCAAACGAAGATGATCCGAAAGGGACG
Organism: bacterium; assembly: GCA_021817025.1. The sequence goes on along the minus strand of JAKAWF010000291.1, from coordinate 4,453 downwards.
GTGACAAGAGCTACTGTGTAGCGCTACCTCAAGGTCAGGTGCTGCTATGAACTCGGCCACCGGCGCTTTCATAAGCTGCCTGACTCTGGATCAGGAGATCGGAGGTTCGACCCCTCCCGCCCCAGCCAAGGGATCGTATGCGGGCCTTTGGGTGGCGGCAAAGGTTCGGCCGAAGGGCGCTGGGCAGCTGTCCTCTACCGTCCCGCCATCCCGGCAGCCCTGCCGCGCCGCTCGGATCGGACTACCACCCGGCCGGACGCGGACTACTACATCGTGGGCCCGGTGCGCGGCGGAGACCGGCCGGCCCACGGTTTGCGCCCGTCCCTGCCGGCCGTGCGGGAACAACGTTCACTCCCTGCGCCAAACCGAGACGTGCTTGGAACTGGTCCGGTCGTATGGCGACCGGTCCCAGTCGCCCCACCGTTCCACGAGGGTCAGACCAGCGAGTTGTGCCATCAGGTCCAACTCCGAAGGCCACACGTAGCGCAACGGCGTGAACGACCGCCGCCACCCGTCTCGGTCTCGGTAGAAGTGATGGGAGATCAGGGCCTGGGTGACGACGTCGTACTCATCCACCCCGACGTGATCGTCGGTCACCTCGAACGCTCGTACCGTCTCACCGGGCGGAAGACCCAGGATGCCGGGAACCGCAACCTCGATCACGAAGTGACCCCCCGGCGCCAGGTGGCGAGCGACATTGCGGAAACACGAGACCTGCTCGGCCTGACTGGCGACGTTGCCGATCGTGTTGAAGACCAGATAGACGAGCCCGAACTCCCCTCCCCCAGCGGCGGTCGCGAAATCACCGATGACCACCGGAATGGCCGCTCCGCCGGGCTTGGCGCGTAACCGCTCGACCATCGCGGTGGACAGATCGATGCCGTGCACCGCCACTCCGCGCGCCCTCAGCGGTAACGCGATCCGGCCGGTTCCGATACCCAGTTCGAGGGCCGGCCGGCCGGCGGCCAGCGCCGCGAGGAACTCCACGGCGGGTTCGATCGCCGCCGGGGCGAACATCGCCGCCTCATCCTCGTCATACCGCGCTGCGACTTCCTCGCCGAAATAGTCCACGGGCGTACTGGGACTGTAACTGCCCAGCTGACTCTGCTCCCCGGATCCGCGTTGGGAGTCGATCTCTTCGGTCCTCATTGATGAGTCCAGCTCAGCGGCCTGTCTACTTTGGTAGAGCCACTTCACTGTGTGGCGGCGGCACAGGAGGCGCACATCCAGTTCGTGAGCTGCAACGTGCTGGACCTCGTATCAAACGGTGGTACCGCCAGCTCCGGTTGGGACGTCAGCCCGACCCGAAGCGCCCCGAACGCAGGATCGCCAGCGCCAGACTCCTCTCCTGGGCCACGCCCGGTCCGCGCATGCAGGACACGAATTGGTAGTAGTTAAAGGGGGCCCCGGGGCTGGCGATGCTCACGGTGATCCCCGCGGCCGCACTCAGCCCGGAGCAGGCCAGGGCTCCCTGCGATCCTCCGATCACCTTGGCCGGGAGGCGGTCAACCGTTGTGGGCGCTCCGGGCTGAGCGGCGAGACGCCAGCCGGGGAAGCTGTTCACCCACCACTCGACCAGTAGGGCCCCGGGCTCCAGGCGCCGCAGAGGTGGGCCGCAGCCGCCGCCGTTCCCCCGGCGAAAGCAGGGGTCGCCGAGACGCTGGTTGCTGACCGCGGCCACCATGTACGTGAAGCTGCTGGGGCCGCTCCAGTCCGCCCGCGACCAGCCCCGAGGATAGGCGAACGAGACCTCGGAACCCCGCCAGGACTCGGTCAGCCCGGGCTTGGAGCTGGGGAGCGGCAGCGGCTCAACGGCGCAGGCGGAGACCGCCAGCGCCAGGACCGCCAGCGGCCAGGCGTGCACGCTCGCTCAACGCCAACCAGTACTGGCGCGTAACGCCGGGGCCAGGCGCGGTCGGGGTCCGACCGGAACCGAACCCGGCCGCGCATCCAGGCGCCGCCTGTGGACGGCGCTCAACCAGGCCCGAGGCGGGCCCGCACCAGCTGCCCCGACAGATCGCAGGCCGCGGCCAGGGTGTTGGTTATGGTCCCGTACTTGCGCAGATTGCGATGGAGCAGTTCCAGCCGCTCGGCTCGCTCCTCGCTGTCCACCTCGACCAGGTAGGTGGCCCGGATGATGCGGGGCGGTGCGTCCCGGCGCTCCAACTGGACGCTGACCCGGCCGGCCCGGTAGCGGAAGCCGAGGATCTTGGAGAAACGCTCGAGGTTCTTGGAGAGGCAGGCCGCCAGCGCCGCCGCCAGCAGGTCCGCCGGGCCGGGGAGATCCGGCTGGGAGTCGGCGGCCCCATCGAAGCCCAGGACCGCGGCCGCCATCTCCACGCGGGCGGCGCCCCCTGGCGCGATGGTCGCCACCACCTGATAGGTGTGACGGGTGTCACCCCCCACGCGCACCCTCCGATCGGAAATCAATGACCGGGAGGGGCCCCTTGCGGGGCCCACTCCCGGTCCGGTCGCGAAGGGCGATTTCACCCCCCCTCGGGGCTATAGACCCCGTCCCCCCCGGGACGCCTTCACCCGGCCACCGTCATGGTGCCCGCCATATACCCGGCCTCGCCCATGGGAGCGCCCATCCCCGTGGGCCCATCGCCACACGGGTCCATGCACTGCCACTGGTAGACGCCGGCCTTGCCGGTCTTGATGTAGAAGGTGATCCGCGACTGGCCCGCCATCGGGACGTTGATCCCGAGCCGGGGGATAGTCAGGGTGTGGGCCACCAGAGCCGGGGCCAGGTAGCTCACGGTCTTGGCCGCCCCGACGGTGGTGTTGGGTGCGACCGGGTTGATCCCCTGCACCGTCATGACCCCACCCACCGTCCCGGTGACCCTGGCGTACTTGGCCAGCGCGCCGGTCAGCGGGGTGGCGTTGTCGAAGTCGGTCACCGTGACCTTCACCAGGGAGTGGGCGGGGACGGTGAAGTCCGAGGGAACGTAGGCCGGCCCCACGGCTCCCGAGCCCATCATCTGGCCGGTGACGATGGTGAGGTTGAGGGTCGCCGAGCTGGTCCCGGTGGTGCTGCCGACCGCGACGGCGGTCTGGGTGACCTTGAGGTGACCCCCAAAGCTGGTGGCAAAGCCCCCGATCAGGACCGCCGCCGCCGCCAGAACCGCCACCATCAGGGCCCCCAGAACCCACATCCCCGGCTCCCTGTTCGCCGCTCGCTTGCTCGATGCCGTCATGACCGCTCCCACATTCATTCCCTTCGGATGGCTGACTCCCATGCTGGAGCCTTGCGGTTCCGCCTCACAGGGCGATTCCCGCAGTCGCGCCCGCGGGTAAACACCTATGCGCGGGGCCGCCCCATCCGCGGCGGTATGCTCCTCGGGAGTCGGAGCAGGAAGCGGGGTGTGAACCTATGCGGTTGGGAATCCTGACCGGGGGCGGCGATGCCCCCGGCCTGAACGCCGCCATTCGGGCCCTAGTGCGCAAGGCGCAGGTGGACCGGAACGAGGTGGTGGGGGTGCGCAACGGCTGGGCGGGGTTGGTCGAGCCCCACCAGACCAGGGTCATCGATCCCCATGAGGTCTCGGGGATCCTCGCCGTGGGCGGCACCATGCTGGGCACCTCCCGGGTCAACCCGCTCAAGAGCGCCGGCAGCCTGGCGGCGGTGGCAGGCCGGATGCGGGAAGTGGGGATGGACGCCCTGGTGGCCCTGGGCGGAGATGACACCCTCTCCGTGGCCCGGGCCCTGGCTGACGAGGGGCTGCCGGTGGTGGGAGTGCCCAAGACCATGGACAACGACCTCCAGGTCACGGAGTACTGCATCGGGTTCGACAGCGCGGTGGCGATTGTCACCGAGGCCCTGGACCGCCTCCACACCACTGCGGCCGCCCACCACCGGGTCATGGTCGTGGAGGTCATGGGCCGCGACACCGGCTGGGTCGCCCTCATGGGAGGGCTCGCGGGCGGCGCCGACATGATCATCATCCCCGAGTTCCCGTTGGAGCTCAGCCAGATCGCCACCCACCTGCGCGGGCGTCGCACTCGGGGCCGGGACTTCTCGATCGTGGTGGTGGCGGAGGGGGCGACGATCGGCGGACTCGCCGACTTTGAGGCGGCGCCCGAGGCCCGGGACCAGTTCGGGCACGCCCTGCTCAGCCGCCGCGGGATCGGGGCGCAGTTGGCCGAGGCCCTGGAGGGGGCGACGGGCTTCGAGACCCGGGTCACGGTGCTCGGCTACACCCAGCGCGGGGGAGCCCCCACCGCCTACGACCGCATCTGGGCGACCAGGGTTGGAGCCGCGGGCTACAACCTGGCGATCCAGGGAGCCTTTGGCAAGATCCCGGTGAAGCGCGGGGACCAGGTGGAGGTCGCGGAGATCGCTGACGTCGTCCGCAGCCAGCGGCGGGTGCCCGAGGAGCTGTACGAGCTGGCCAAGGTCTTCTACTGACGTAGGAGCGGCGGCGTCCCCACTTCCGCGCCGATAGGATTCGGG
>JAKAWF010000290.1 GCA_021817025.1 bacterium | reverse complement strand
CGGGTGCCGGCAGACCGACCCCTCCCGGCCCGCTGGGCGGCCTGGACGATCGCTCGGGCGATGGGGGTCCAAGGCCGGCTCCGGCCCGGTCCTGCGGGGTCTCCGGGGCACCACGAAATGGTAGCTCGGGAAGTGTCCGATAAGGCTCCTTATCGGCAGCTAAGGGCCTGGGGTGACCCCCTCCAAATAGTCCCCCTGACTTGTACCCCAAAACCGCACCCACCCGTGTGAGAGCCTGGCTCACTTCTCGTGGGTCATGACAGTACGTCGCCGCTATCGCGACTCGTGAAACCGGTGGGACGATTCCGCTGTTTGTCGATCTGCCTCTTGTGGTAGGCTTCGCGGCCTGCCGGACTCGCTGGACTGAGTGGCTATCGATGAGTGAAGCCTTGCTAGTGGTGGCCCGTGGAGGTGCTCGCCTGATAGGGGAGCGTTGGTCCGGGCCTGGTCCCGTTGTGGTTCTGCTGCACGCCGGGGTGACCGACCGACGGAGCTGGCGTGCCGTGGCAGCCGCCCTGGAGTCCCGAGCCGTCGTGGTGGCCTACGACCGGCGGGGCTTCGGCGAGACGGCCGCTTCTGATGGCGAGGGGTTCTCCCACGTCGAGGACCTTCTCGCGGTCCTCGACGTGGTCACGGACGCCCCTGCATGGCTGGTCGGTAGCTCCGCCGGCGGTGGCGTTGCCATCGACACCGCCATCTCAGCGCCCGAGCGGGTGGCTGGCCTGGTGCTGCTCGCCCCTGCGGTGAGCGGCGCCCCTCCCCCCGAGCTCGACGCCGACACCACCCGCTTCGACCAGCTCCTCGACCAGGCGATGGAGGCAGGTGACCTCGACGAACTCAACCGCTTGGAAACCTGGCTGTGGCTCGACGGTCCAGCTCAGCCCGAGGGGCGGGTCGGCGATCCGGCCCGCAGTCTCTTCTTGGACATGAACCGTATCATCCTGGCCAACCGAGTGCCCGAGGAAGTGGGAGCCAGCGGTGTCGATGCCTGGACCCAGATCGACCGTGTGCAGGTCGCGGCCACTGTGGCCTGCGGGGACCTCGACGTACCCTTCTTGGTTGAACGCTGCAGTGAGCTGGCCGAGCGCCTACCGAAGGGGCGACATCGGGTGCTCGCCGGGATGGCGCACCTGCCGCAGATCGAGGACCCGGCGGCGGTGGCCGCACTCGTCGTCGACGCCGTCGACGACGCTTGACGCCGGAGTTCGCATGTTGATGCCGAGAATCTCATCCGCCACCTTCGGTGATCCCCAAGGACAGTCGGGACCGGTGGCGAGCGGCCGGATCCCTGGAACGGTGCCGGGTCGGGGCGCCCGCAGTCGGTCCCGTGCTTGCGGAAGGGCTTGGCGGCGCAATTGGAGGGTGGGCCCGCCAAGGCCGCCGGTAGACGGCACCCATCGAACTTGAACGGTGCGGATGTCCTGTTCGGCACGCATTGGCCATTGACCAACTACGCCGCTGCCTTGAGACCCTCCCTCACGACAAGCCCTGCGAAAAGAAGGAGCAGGCTCCCGACGCCGATCTGGGCGCGCCCATTGGTCTTCTGCAGGTCGGCTGCCAGTTTGAGTCCGTCAACGATCAGCCCGAATTCGGGCTCGAGAGTAGAGGGGACCACTTCGGCAACGATCTGCGCGATCACCTCGCCACTGGGGCTGGTCAGCCAGTTGCCGAGTTTGAGGCTCTGGAACTCTGCGTCCGCAAGGAGGCTCCGAGCCAACTCCTCCCTGGTCGGCAGCGGCTGTCGGACGAGGTAGAAGGGCGTGTAGAAGTACAGGGCACCCGGCTGGACACGGCCAACACTGATGCGCCTTGCCACAAAGTCAGAAAGCTGTTCGGGTGAACTCATTCTTGTCTCCTGTGCGCGTGTAGGGTCGGCTTCGGCCGTCTCATGCCCGTTGAGGGTACCTGCTTGGCAAGCCGCTGTCAATAATCCATCGACACACGGCGCCTGTCGATGTGCGATGATGGGGCTGTGAACGAGTCGCTCGACGTGGTCGGAATCCGTGAGATCGCCCAGCGGCTCGGCGTCAAGCCTCAAACGGCGGCCACGTGGCGAGTCCGAGGGCTGTTGCCGGCGGAAGAGGGGACGGTCAGCGGTGCTCCTTGCTGGCGGTGGAGCACGATCGAGGCTTGGGCGGCTGCCACGGGGCGGCTGGGTGGGGTGGCCGAGTTCGTGCAAGATCAGACTCCCGGGTGGCGAGCTTTGGATCAGGAGCCGGTGGTTTTCAGCGCCGGGGTAGTCGTCCGGCGGGTTACAGGGCCGTTCCCGCAGCCGATGACCGATGGGACTGTTCAGAGCCGGGTAAGGATCCAGGCTTGGGACGGTAACTGGTATGACCTGACCCACGACGACTACAAGCGAGGAACCGGTTCAGCGACGCGGGATGGTCTCGCCAAGGCGGTGTTGGCTGCCGGTGCCGCGGCCTTGGGGATCATCGTGCTCAGTGAGGCGGCCAAGGGAGGAGGTGGATCTGGAGGGGCTCGCTGAGACTGACCTGGGCCGGAATTGGGTACGGAGGCCCGAGCCTGATGTTGGCGTACTCGCGGACCTGGGCTGCCTCCACGTCGATTCTCGAAATCGGTCCGGACCGGAGCTGCTGTATCGCGGCTTGAGCCGGTTCGCGAGACGCCCCGGGAATTAGCTCCATGGCAACTCAGTACCCGCTTACCACGCGGATGCGACTACCCGGCTCATCCGGTATAATGGGAACAGCAGTTCGCTATCGCTGGGCTAGGAGACACCATGGCTACGAGCAAGAAGGACGCTTCAAAGGCAGGCAAGCTGCTGCAGAACCCCAAGGCATCCAAGTCGGTCAAGAGTGTGTCCGGAAGCGATCTGTCACAGCGGAAGCCTCCGACGAAGGGGAAGTAGCGGCAGGACGCCGCAGCGCCGCTAGCCCCTGTTGCCTGGCAGACAACCCTTTGGAGCCACGGCCACCGCGACTGGTGAGTTCGGCCTCGGTGGCGCTCGCCTACACTGGCCGTTATGAACTCCTTGTGAACCGTCAGAATCCCCGCCTAGTCAGCAAGCAGGAGCATGCGTATGACCACGTTCGCTGACCTCGCGGACGACGCAGCTGGGCAATCCGTACAGACGTCCGTCCTGCTTCGGCGGTTGAAAGTCCTAGCTTTCCGCACGGGCATACCTGAACTCGAAACCTGGGTCGACCTGGAGTTAGCGGGGTATGACACATCGAAGAACCTCCCTCCTTACCGAGGACCTTTCACTGCCGTGGTCTTGGCCCACTTATCTGGGCCCTTTGGATCTGGGTTCAGAAACGCCCAACTTCCAGCTAGAGCCTTTGGCGATGGCGCAGAGGATGGTGCCCTGTTCAATCTAGTCTTCCTACAGTCTCTGGCGGAACTCGAGAGCATGAATAGCTCCACCCAGAAGGGTTGGGAAGAGCGGTGGTCGGCCGATACGGTGCAGCTCGCTAACCAACTCATACAAGCCGGTCGTATCGCGCTGGACCGCAACTACGTGATCCTGCAAGCCCATAAGGTAATTCCCCCTCAGTCGGTGGTTGGTGTCCTCGATGCGGTCAGATCACGAGTCCTCAACCTCGCATTGGAATTTGAAAAGCTGGTTCCCCAAGACCCAACATCTCTCCGGCCCGCCGATCGCACCACAGCGAGTCAGATCGTACAGATGCAGATCTTCGGCGGGTCCCATAACTTCGCCATAGGCAGCTCTGACTTCGAGCAGTACGTGCACAGTGTGATTCCCGGCGACAAGAACTCCCTATTCGGCGCACTGGCCAAGCTCGGGGTCGCTGATAGCGACCTAGCCGATCTCGAAACGGCTCTGGCAGAGGATGGGAGTGGTGCGCCCTCAGATCGACCTCAGCCCGGAAGTCGCGTACAGGCTTGGTGTGGTAAGGCAGCATTGGGAGGCATACATGTGGCTGGTAGTGCTGCCGCGCAAGTCACCGCTGGAGTCATTGCAGAAATGGTGCTCCACTTCTTTGGTGCTTAGCCGACTTGAGCCCAGAAACTGAACTCCATCACGTCAGGCGACGAGCCGCTGCCTCTCCGCCCCGATCCGGGCTCATTCCAGAAATAGCTGCTCTACATCCCCGGCTCTCCGGGTAACCTTGGTGGCCAGGATCACCTGTCAGTGTTCATCCACCACGGTTTGAGCGTTGCAACCGTACTGTAATCCCCTGGCCCATGAGATTCCGACAGTGGTCCCTGCGGTGACCCCGTCCAAGTAGTCCGGGACTGACAAACGGGGTCCCACACTCGCTCTCTGCGACGTCACCGACCGCGAGGGCGATCCAGGAGAGCTATCCGTGGCGTGGGAAGAAGCAGTAGAGCGGCGGTGAGTCGACCTCCCTGCGAGGCTAGATCTCTTCGGGGTCAGAGTCGGAGGTCAGGGGTGGCCTCGGCTCCTCTACAACATGGCCCTCGAACATGGTCTTTACCTCATCGCCGGTAAGCGACCTTCGAGCGCGAAGCTCGTGAGCAAGCAGCTGGATGTCTGGCCGCCAGCGGGTGACCAAGGCCTCGGCCCAGTGCTGGATGATGACGATACGCCGATCAAGTTCGCGGTCGTCGTCGCCCGGTAACCGCGCGAGGGTTAGCCTGGCGGCGCACACGTCGCTGTCTGAGCACTGGCGGGTCGGTGCGCCGGTGTTCCTCCCCTCGGCCGCTGGGCCTGCGAGAAAGACCACGGCGGCCTCTTCAGCGATCTGGCTCGACCATGAAAATACCGATCCAGCACTGCTTACAGCGACTCCATTGCGGTCGTCGGAGCGGACGATGTCCACGTGGCTGAGCGTGTGCCCGAAGCGCATGGCCACGACGAAGTGGCCAGCCTCGTGGCAGGCCAGTGCCCACTCGTCAGGGGATACAGCCTCAGCC
>JAKAWF010000012.1 GCA_021817025.1 bacterium | reverse complement strand
CCGCTCAAGACCTCCGTGACTGGCCGGACCGTGCCAGTTGCGGCTCAGTTGGAGCCACCGCCCGTTCGTTCCCGGGCCGTCCTCAGACGGTACAGGCGGCGGTCCACATGCCCTGGGCACCTGGAGGGCGGATGCAAGACCACCGCCTCGGCGGTGTGCGTCCCACGGTGAGGCCAGAACCAAACCCGGCAACGGGAGAGTTATGCGGCTAATCGAAGATGCTGGTCCACCGACTTTGTGGAAAGCAGTGGGCTTGACTCAGGTTCACTCAATGGCAACGGCTGGTGGATGTGCACTCGCCGGAGGAGTACTCGGGGCAGCGCGTCGCCCCGGACCACCTTCCCAATGAGGGAGCCCAGCGGGCCGGCCACATCCCCGGCGTTCACAACATCCCCTGGAGTCTCACTGTGGATCCCGATCAGGAGACCTTCCTCCCAGCCGACGCCCGGCGGGCTCTCTACCGGGCTGAGGGCATCACCCCCGACCAGGAGATCGTGACCTACTGCCGGATCGGGGAGCGCTCGGCCCACACCTGGTTCGTGCTCTCGGAGCTGCTCGGATTCCACCGAGCCCGTAACTGCGACGGCTCCTGGAGCGAGTGGGGCGGCTTGGTGAAGGCCCCGATCGAAAGGTGAGCAGCGGGGGCCGGGAGCGCTGTCCCCGGCCTCTGCGGCCGAGGCCGCCTGCGCCGCCGCGGCTCAAAGCGGTAACTTGGAGCCGTGCGCAGGGAGGTCGGTCCATCCCGCGGCAGCGGAGTGGCACGAGGATGATGTCGGAGTCGGCCTCGGGCGTCCCTCCCGTCGCTTTCCCGACCGAGGCGGGACAGGTCTCGGCGGGCGCGTCTCGCTACCGGATCGTGCGAACCCTGAGGCTGCGCAACGAGAACCGGCCCGGGGTGCTGGGCGAGGTGGCCACCGCCATCGGCCGGGCGGGAGGCAACCTCGGAGACATCCGGACTGTCGAGAGGGGCTCCCACAACGTGGTCCGGGACATGGACGTGAGCACCACTGACCTGGCCATGCTGGAGGATGTGCTGGCGGCGGTCCGGGGCCTCCCCGACACCCATCTCCTGGACGTGCGGGACGAGGTTCTCAGGGTCCACCTGGGCGGCAAGTTGAGGGTCAGCCCGCGCTATCCGGTGCGGACGGTGGCCGACCTGAGACATGTCTACACCCCGGGGGTGGCAGAGGTCTGTCGCCTGATCGAGGCCGACCTCAGTATGGCCGACCGATACACCGGGATAGCCAACTCGGTGGTGGTGGTCACCGACGGCACGGCGATCCTTGGCCTGGGCAACATCGGCCCGGTGGCGGGGATGCCGGTGATCGAGGGGAAGTGCGCCCTGATGTCCCAGCTGGTGGGGATCGACGCCTACCCGCTGCTGATCGAGCCGGGGCCACCGGCGCAGCTGGTGGACGCCCTGGCCGCCATCAGCCCCACCTTTGGAGCCATCCAGCTGGAGGACTTCGCCGCCCCCCACTGCTTCGAGGTCGCCCCGGCCCTCCAGCGTCGGGTGGGGATCCCAGTCATGCACGACGACCAGCACGGCACCGCCACGGTGGTCCTGGCGGCCGTGCTGCGGGCGGCCACGATGACCGGCCAGCGGCTCGACCTTATGACGGCGGGGATCATCGGCCTGGGCGCCGCCGGCTCGGCCATCGCCGAGCTGCTCATGCACTACCAGGGCAAGGCCGTCTACGGCACCGGCCGTACCCCGGACTCGCTGGATCGCCTCCGCCAGGCAGGAGGGGTCGCGGTGGAGATGGAGGAACTGATGGCTCGCTGCGATCTGGTGGTGGCCGCAACCGCGCAGCCCGGGCTCATCCGGCCGGAGCAGATTCGACCCGGCCAGATCATTTTCGCGATCTCCAACCCCTTGCCTGAGATCGAGCCCGAGCGGGCCATGGCGGCGGGGGCGAGGCTGGCCGTGGACGGCGCCGTCGTCAACAACCTGCTCGGCTTCCCCGGCCTGTACCGCGGCGCGCTCGACGCCCGGGCGCGCCAGTTCAACACCGAGATGTTCGTCGCCGCCGCCCGCGCGATCGCCTCGCGAGCCCGTGATGACCAGGTGGTGCCGGACTCACTGGACAAGGAGGTGCATCGGGCGGTGGCCCGCGCGGTGGCTCGGGCCGCGACCGACACGGGGGTGGCTCGGGTGGAGCCGCCGCCGGACTACTTCGAGGACTCCTATCGCCCGCCTACCTGATTCCGACGCCGCCTTACGATGGGCCGGTGGTGATTGAGCGCCTGGAAGAGGAGGAGTTGCCGCAGATCCGGCCGCTGCTGCTCGACCTGTTGCAGGCGGAGCAGGAGGCGGCTGGTGCGGTCGGCCCTTCGCGACTGGAGCTCGCCTCCTGGCTGCCCCAGACCAGGCCCGGTTTCCAAGGCGAGAACCACATCTTCGCCGCCCGTGACGGGGACCGCGTGCTCGGCTTCTGCTGGTGTGTCCTCTTTGACCCCGGCACCGGGCTCGAGGGTGAGGTGGCCGAGCTCTACGTGATCCCGGAGGCCAGGGGAGCGGGGCTGGCCGGGCGCCTGGTGGAACGCGCGGTGGAGCTCTTCGCCGACCGCCGGGTGACATTCGCTTGCGTCTGGACCCGGGCCGACAACGAGCCGGCGCTGGGCGCCTATCGCGGAGCCGGCTTCGCGCCCACAGATCAGCTGATCTTGACCTGGTACCCCTGAATGGACGCTGGTGGCGGCGGCGCGTCGGCGGGGCCCCACCCCGAGCGGCCCTTGGCGATGCGCCTAGGCGCGGTGGCGGTGGTGGCGGCCATCGTGGGAGTGGTGGTCGGCGGCGGCGGCGCCTTCTTGCTGCTGCGCCACTTCTATTCGACCAGCCCGGCCCAGGTGACGATTCGGACCATCACCTCGGGAGGTGGCTCGAAGACCGTCTCCCTGACCTCGGTGCTGGCCCGGGTGGCACCCTCGGTGGTGGAGGTGATAAGAGAGCAGGGCACCACCCAACCCACTGCCGGCAGCGCCTCCGACGGCTTCGTGGCGAGCTCCAGCGGTCTGATCGTGACCAGCGCGGGCGCGGTGGCGGGCGCCTCCGGCGTGGAGGTGGTGCTGCCCTCCGGCAGTGTCCTGCCGGCCACCATCGCGGCTGCCGACGCCGCCACCGGCGTGGTCGTGCTGCAGGTGAGCTCAGCCAGCCTGCCGCCGCCGCTGACTCTTGCCCCCAGCGCCCAGCTCGGGGCGGCGGTGATCGCCGTCTCCCTCCCATTCGGTGGCACCGCCAGTGTCGACGTGGGGACCGTGAGCGAGATCGGCCTCACCGCTCAGGTGCCCGACCTCGCCTCGTCGTCGGGGACCTCCCTGGTGGACGGGATGATGCGCACGGATGCCCCCGAGCCCCCGGGCAGTTCCGGTGGTCCGTTGCTGGACACGGCCGGTCAGGTCGTCGGGATCATGACCGGGGAGCGGATGCAGCCGCAGGGGCAGGGCGCCAGCGCGGCCGCCTTCGGGTTCGGCCTCGACGCCACCTTTGCCGCCTATCTGGTGCAGGCGATAGCGACCACCGGAGGCGGACCTCGCCAGATCGGGCTGGTCACGAGATGGCTCGACCCGGCCTCGGCTGCGGCCACCGCCCGTCCCAGCGGGGCTGAGGTGCTGGCGGTCACGCCGGGGTCCGCCGCCAGCGCGGCCGGACTGCAGGCGGGGGAGGTGGTGACCGCGGTCGACGGGGTCGCGGTCCAGGGGGTCGGCGCCCCTCGCTTCCCCGACCTCACGGATCTGCTCATCTCCCACGGAGCCAGCGCGGTAGTGACCATCAGCGTGCTCAAGGCGGGAGTCACCCGGCAGCTTTCGCTTACGCTTCCGGCCAGTTGACGTGACCAGCGCCCGGTGGCGGGGCTGGCAATTCTGAGTTTGGGAGGCAGTGGCTTGGACATCACCTGGTTGGGCGCGGACACTCTCTTGCTAAGGGGCAGGGACGCCAAGGTGCTGATCGACCCGTCGGGCTCTGACGCGGCCGCGGCCGCCCGGGCGGGGGCCGACGTCGTGGTGGGCGGGGCCGGCTTCCAGAATGTGCTCCGCCCTGATTCCGGTCCCCAGGTGGTGGCCCGCCCGGGCGAGTACGAGCTGCGCGGGGTCAGCGTCCGCGGGGTGGTGGTGCGGGAGGGCACGGCCTTCGTGACCGAGGTCGACGAGGTGGCCGTGTGCAGTTTCGGGCTGCTGCCCGCCGATATCTCCGAGGAGGCGCTGGAAGCCTTGGGGGTGATCGACGTGCTGGCCGTCTCGCTGGAGAGAGGTACTCCCGCCCGGGCCGTGGCGGTGGCCGAGCTGGTATCTCGGATCCAGCCGGCGGTGATGGTGCCGACCGGGTATGAGCCCGCGGCCGAGCTGGCCACCGGCGAGCTGGCCGGCTTCGCGAAGGAGATGGGGCTGGCCCAGGTCAGCTCCCAGGCCAAAATGACTCTGACCGGCTCCGCCGGCGGGACCGAGGATACCCGGGTTGTGATCCTGGAGCCACGGAGCTGACTCGGCGTGGTAGGATCCGCCCACATGGGTGGTGTCCTCCCGTGTGCTGGGGCTAGCCGTTGATGGCAAAGTTCATCTTCGTCACCGGTGGCGTCGTTTCCGGGCTCGGCAAGGGCATCACAGCGGCCTCGCTGGGGACCATTCTCAAGGCCCGGGGCCTGCGGGTCTCACTGCAGAAGCTGGACCCCTACATCAACATCGACCCGGGCACCATGTCGCCCTACCAGCACGGTGAGGTGTTCGTCACCGACGATGGGGCGGAGACCGATCTCGATCTCGGTCACTACGAGCGCTTCGTGGACACCAACCTCACCAAGGCCAGCAACGTCACCACCGGCAAGATCTACAGCGAGGTCATTGCCAAGGAGAGGCGCGGCGACTTCCTGGGGGCCACCGTGCAGGTCATCCCCCACATCACCAACGAGATCAAGGATCGGGTCCGGCGGGTGGCGGAGGAGTCCGAGGCCGAGGTCGTGATCGTGGAGGTGGGGGGCACGGTGGGTGACATCGAGTCACTGCCCTTCCTGGAGGCGATCAGGCAGCTCAAGAACGACGTGGGCCGGCGCAACACCTTCTACGTCCACGTCACGCTGGTGCCTTACATGGAGGCCAGTGAGGAGTTCAAGAGCAAGCCCACCCAGCACAGTGTGCAAACCCTGCGCGGGATCGGGATCCAGCCGGACGCCATCGTGTGCCGCTCCCGCCAGCCCCTGGGCGCGGGGGTCCGGGACAAGATCGCCCTCTTCGCCGACGTCGAGCCGGAGGCGGTGATCAGCGTGCCCGACGCCCGCACCATCTACCAGGTGCCCCTGCTGCTGGAGTCGAGCGGTCTGGGCCGCTATCTGGTGGAGCAGATGGCCCTGGATACCCCGCCGGTGGATCTGCACCGCTGGGAGCAGCTGGTTGAGCAGATCCTCTCCGCCACCGAGAAGGTGACGGTCGGCATCGCCGGCAAGTACGTGGCCCTGCCGGACGCCTACATCAGCGTGACCGAGTCGCTGCGCCACGCGGCGGTGGCGCACGGAGTCGGCCTGGAGCTCCGCTGGATCAACACCGAGACCCTGGAGCCAGGCGATCCCACCCCGTTCGAAGGCCTGCACGGCCTGGTCATCCCCGGCGGCTTCGGCCATCGCGGCATCGAGGGCAAGATCGCGGCTTCCAGGTACGCCCGCAAGCATCAGGTCCCCTTCCTCGGGCTCTGCCTGGGGATGCAGTGCGCCTGCATCGACATCGCCCGCGAGGCGCTCGGCACCGAGGATGCCAACAGCACGGAGTTCAATGCCTTCACCGAGAACCCGGTCATCGACCTGCTCCCGGAGCAACGCGATGTCGCCGACATGGGAGGCACCATGCGGCTGGGCCTTTACCCATGCAAGCTGGAGCCTGGCACCAAAGCCGCGCTGGCCTACGACGAGCCGGTGGTCTACGAGCGCCACCGCCACCGCTTCGAGTTCAACAATCGCTACCGCGAGGCGCTGGAGCGGGCTGGGGTGGTGTTCAGCGGAACCTCTCCCACCGGCCGGCTGGTGGAGATCATGGAGCTGCGCAACCACCCGTTCTTCGTCGGCAGCCAGTTCCACCCCGAGTTCCGCTCCCGTCCCCACCGCCCGCATCCGCTGTTTCACCACTTCATGGCGGCCTGCCTGGCCCGGGCCGGCCTGGCCGTCGAACCCGAGCTTCCCCAGGACCCTGCGGTAGCGGAGGTTTGAGTTCCGCGGCCGAGCTGAGGCCGCTCCTCAGCGACGCGCGAGGGGAGATGGTGGTGGCGCCTCCGGGTTGGAGGGCGCTCGGGCAGAGCGGGTCTCGGGCGGTCGATCCAAGGGGATGGATACCCCTGCCCGACGGCTGCACCCTGATGCATCTCCCGGACCGCCCAGCGCTGGGCAGGCGCCGCGGCGGTGAGGTGGCCCCGATCCCCGGCAGCCATCCCTGGGCGGTGGCGGCGGTGCTGCCCGTGGGCTATCTCCGCTTGCTCCTGCCTGCCCACATCCGACTGCCGGGCGCGGCGGTGCTGCCCCTGTATGGGTACGCCGCGACCGCGGACCGCGGCGGGCAGGTGGTGGTGGCCGCCCAGCGGAGCGACGACTTCGCGCCCTGGATGGGAGCGCGCCCCTCGCGGGCTCGGATGGTCGAGGCGGTCGCCTCGGTCCAGCACGAGCTTCCCCGCAGCCGGGTGGTCGCCCAGCTCAGCGTGTGCGCACTCCAGCACAACTGCCTCACCGCCCAGAACACCTTCCTGGGCCGGGATGAGGGGGCACTGCCGACCTCGGCCGCCTGCAATGCCGACTGTCTGGGATGCATTTCGCTGCAGACCGACTCGGGTGCCCCGACGCCCCAGCCGCGGATCCCCAGGGCTCCCACCGCCGAGGACCTGATCGCGGTCGGCAGCCAGCACCTGGCACGGGCGGCTGAATTCGGGCAGGCGGGGATGGTGAGCTTCGGCCAGGGCTGCGAGGGGGAGCCACTGCTTCGGGAGCGGGCGCTGGGTGGGGTGGTGGAGGAGCTGCGCCGGCGCTTCCCCGCGGCCACGATCCACATCAACACCAATGGCAGTAGGCCGCGGGCTCTGCAACGGCTGATGGCGGCCGGGGTCAACAGCTGCCGGATCAGCGTCTTCAGCTTCGACCAGGGGCTGTTCCACGCCTACTATCGCCCCCGCGGCTACACCATCGGGGAGGT
This sequence comes from bacterium, assembly GCA_021817025.1. The sequence goes on along the minus strand of JAKAWF010000012.1, from coordinate 20,025 downwards.
CCTGGAGTCCTGCTCGGCGGCGCGTCGGATGGGGGCCCAGCTGACGGTCAACCTGCTGACCTTCCCGGGGGTGACCGACCTCCACGACGAGATGGAGAGAACGATCACGACTCTGGGCGAGCTCGAGGTGGACCAGCTCCAGCTGCGCAGCCTGAACGTGGACCCGCTCTGGCTTCTGGAGCGCCTCCCGGAGCTGCCCCCAGGGCAGGGACTGGCCCACTTTGTGGAGCTGCTGCGGACCAGGCTGCCCCGGGTCAGCCTGGGCAACTTCACCAGGCCCCTGCAGCCGACCAGCTGAGAGCGGTGGCACCCGGCCCGGCTGGCCGGGGTTGGTGCTGACGGTTTCGGCCGACCGGTTGGGGGAGCTCACCGAGCCGACGGACCGGGTGCGCCGGGGTCCGCCCAGGTGCCCTGCTGGCGCTGTGCTAGAGTTGAAGGCGAACATGAGAGCAGCCATTCATCCCGAGTACTTTCACGACACGTTGGTGACCTGTTCCTGCGGCAACACCTTCACCACCGGCTCCACGATGCAGACCCTCCGCACCGAGGTGTGCAGTGTCTGCCATCCGTTCTTCACCGGCCAGCAGCGCATCATCGACACCGGCGGCCAGGTGGAGCGCTTCCGGCGACGCGCCCAAAGGGCGCAGCAGTAGGCTCGGGCCTCCGCAGCCGCGGATGGCCCTGAGAGGCTGAGTTCGTGCTGAACCCAAACCTGGAGGCTCGCCTCCACCAGGTTCGCCTTCGACACCAGACCTTGATGGCCGAAATGGAGGCCCCACAGGTGGGCTTCGACCCTTCCCAGGGGGAGCGGTTGGGCCGCGAGCTGGCCCAGCTGCGGCCGGTGGTCGAACTGCTGGAGGCGCTGGAGCGCTCCGAGACGGCCGCCGAGGAGGCCCGCGGCATGGCCGAGTCGGAAGCCGAGGAGAAGATGCGCGCCTACCTGGAGGCCGAGGTCCAGCGTGAGCACGAGCGCCAGGAGAGGCTGATCACGGATCTGAAATTGCTGCTCTTGCCCAAGGACCCCGATGACGACCGCGACGCGGTGGTCGAGATCCGCGCCGGCACCGGGGGCGAGGAGGCGGCGCTGTTTGCGGCCGACCTGTTGCGGGTGTATCTGCGCTTCGCCGAGCGTCGCCGCTGGCAGGTCGAGATGCTGGACAGCTCCGCCAGTGAGGCCGGTGGGTTCAAGGAGGTGGTGCTCGAGGTTCACGGCCGAGGGGCGTACGGGAACCTCAAGTTCGAAAGTGGCGTCCATCGCGTTCAACGCGTCCCCAAGACTGAGGCCCAGGGGAGGATCCACACCTCGGCCGCCAGCGTGGTGGTGCTCCCTGAGGTCGAGGACATCGATGTCGAGGTCAACGAGGAGGACCTCAAGATCGACGTCTTCCGCTCCACCGGGCCGGGCGGCCAGAGCGTCAACACCACCGACTCCGCGGTTCGAATCACGCACCTGCCCACCGGCCTGGTGGTGACCTGCCAGGACGAGAAGTCCCAGCACAAGAACCGGGCCAAGGCGCTGCGAGTGCTGCGCTCGCGCCTGTACGACCGCATGCAGGCCGAGCGGGATGCGGAGCTGCGGGAGACGCGCCGGTCCATGGTCGGCCACGGCGACCGCAGTGAGAAGGTCAGGACCTACAACTACTCCGACAACCGGGTGACCGACCATCGCATTGACCTCAAGCTCTATCAGCTCTCCCGGGTCATGGAGGGCGAGCTGGAACTGGTCATCGCCCCTCTCCAGCAGGAGGAGCAGGCGCGGCGTCTGTCTGGAGAACCCGATTAGTAGGGTGGGCGGCAGGCCATCCAGGATCGCTTGGACGGCCTGGCTGCCTGCCCTTGCACAGAAGGGCCGCCGCCGGCTGGCGAGCCCAGGGCCTGCCCCGCTCCAACCCGAGCGGGCCGAGTTCATCCGCAAGATCGCGGCTGCGCCCCGCCGGCTCATCTCCAGCGCCACCTTGCTCGAACCGTCGATCGTCGTCGAGTCCCGGCGCGGCGAGGTCGCCGGCCGCGAGCTCGATCTGTTCCTCCATCGTGCGGAGGTTCAGACGGTCGCCGTGGACGGGGAGCAAGCCGAGTTGGCCCGAGCGGCGTGGCGACGCTGCGGCAAGGGTCGCCACCCAGCGGGGTTGAACTTCGGCGACCTGTTCGCCTACGCCCTCGCACGCGCCAGCGGCGAGGATCTCCTCTTCAAGGGCGACGACTTCACAAAGACCGACGTTGCTCCGGCCTGAGCCGAGCCGCTGCGCGTCCGGTGGACGATCCTCCATCGGGCGGATGGGCCAGACGCTGCCGTCCCGGTGGCCATTCGGCCCGCAGCGACAGACCGCCGACCAGGGCCCGTCTTCTCTTTCGCCGTCAGAACCGGTTCGGGCGCACGGAACCGATCCGTACCGCCGCAAGAGGGACCGTTTGGGTCGGCGGTCGAGGTGGGGGCGATAACCTTGCGGCTCGGTCTCGTTCGAGCCCTCGACGAAGCGACCCTGTGGGTCGAGGCGGGCCGGGTGCTGCTGGGCCCAAATGGCGCCCACCAGACCACCCTTGTGAGGGTTGCCCCAGGGAGCGCTCCCCGGGTGCGGCGCCGACAGCCGCTCTGCATGCGCTGGTGGCGCTCCGGTTCAAGTTCAGCTGGGCTCTGCCGGGGCGGCCCGCGCTGGCCGGCTGAAGGTGCCTTCGGAAGCCGAGCCGCTCGCCGCGAGTTCAGCCTCGGTGGCGAGCAGGCTGAGCTTGCGCGTGAGCCCCCAGCGGTAGCCGCCGGCTGACCCGTGGGAGCCGATGACGCGGTGGCACGGAACCGCCACGGCCACTGGATTGGCCGCGCATGCCCGTCCCACCGCGCGGGCAGCCCTGGGCGATCCCAGCGCTGCCGCCACCTCTCGGTAGGAGCGCGTCTGGCCAGCCGGGATGCGGCGGAGCTCAGCCCACACCAGGGCCTGGAAGCCGGTGGCGGGCACGTCCACGGGGAGGGCGCCGAGGAGCTGCCTACCCTCGATGTGCTGGCGCAGCGCCTCGGTCAGAGGCGCCAGCCGGGCTGGCGCCAAGACCAGCTCCGCAGCTGGAAATCGGCGGGCCAGAGCCTCTCTCTCGTCGCCCCCGCTGAACTCCACGGCGCAGAGTCCGGCGGTGGTGGTCGCGACCAGCAGCCGGCCCAGGCGCGAGTCCACGGTGGCGTACCAGATGGTGACCCCAGCTCCGCCGCGGCGGTAGGTCGCAGGGGCCATGCCGAGGCCCGCCCGCGCGACCTCGTAGAAGCCTCGCCCGGCTCCGTACCCAGCCCCATAGATGGCGTCCGTGACACTCTCCGCCCCGACCATCAAGGTGGCCGCGCGGCGGAGGCGGAGCGCCGCCTGGTATTGCCCGGGAGCCACGCCGGTCGCGCTCCGGAAAACCCGCAGCAGGTGGTGGCGCGAGCAGCCCGCGGCTGCCGCCAGGTCGGCCAGCGACACCCTCCCGGTAGCCGCGGCCATCTGCGCGCAGGCACCCGCCACCAGCTCTCCTCTGGGATCGGCAGCGGACCCCGGCTGGTCCGGCCGACAGCGGCGACATGGCCTGAAGCCCGAGGAGTGGGCCACGTCAGGGCTGGCAAAGACCAGGACATGGTCCCGGTGGGCGCGACGAGCGGGACAGCTGGGCCGGCAGTATATGCCCGTGGTTGTGACCGCGTAGACGAACTCGGCCGTGCGGTCCCGCCGGGTGATCGCCTGCCAGCTGGCGTCGTCGAGCAGGAGGGCGGGAGTGGAGGTGGTCACCCGGCAACTCTATTAGGGATGCCGGTTCGCCCACCATCCGAAAGTTGCTCTCAAAGTCGACCTGCTGGGGCAAGTCTGCGCCTGGCGGTGCGCCCGACCTGGCGCCTCGGTCGCCGGAACCAGGGAGTGACAGCCGCTCCCCGCAGCCGCGCCTCCGCTGTTCGACTCGGGGTCAGACAGGCGGGGCCGGCGGCCCCTGCGGCGGCGGGGCTGAATTGCGGTGGCGGCGCCCTCCCCGATGGCGCCGCCTTGCGCGCGGGCGAGCCGCCGCGTTGACGCTGGCGTCAGCTGTCCCGGCGGGGGTGGCCCCGGCCCGGTGGGCACGTGGCAGCGACGGGCGCGGACCGGGGGGCATGCCAACCGCGACCAGGTCGCCAAGGGTCCGCCAACCGTGCTCCCTCTGGCCTATCTCGACCAGCTTGACGAAGCAGTCAGCGGTGGCCTCCGCATCCGCGAGGGCGAAGTGCGGGTGGCGGTGGGTCACCTCCAGACGCTCGCAGAGACGCTCCAGCCCGATCGTGTCGCGGAGTTCAAAGAGGAAGCCGGCGATACGGGAGGTGTCCAGATGGTGGCGGGGGGGCGGGCGATCCAGGGCTTTCGAGATGAGCCTGGTGTCGAACGCATCCGCGCTGTGCTCCACCAGGATCGCACCCCGCGCGAAGTCGTGAAAGGTCACGGCCACCCGTCGCAGCGAGGGGGCTCCGGTCAGCATCGAGCGGGTGATGCCGTGGACTCGTCGGGCGTAGGGGTTGATGTGGTCGGAGGTGTGGACCAGGCTCTCCAGCAGCAGTCGCGGCGGCTCGCTCTCACCGCCCGCGGGCCGCCGGAAGCGGACCGCCCCCAACTCCACCATGCGGTCGGGGAAGTGGCCGGTCGTCTCACAGTCGAGTGCCACGAAGGCGATGTGATCGAGCTCAGTCTCGAGCGGGATCCTGGGGAGCTGCCCGTCCTCACCGGGTTCCGAGTGTCCATCCAGCAGGGCCAACTGGTTGTGGTGGGGCGCCAGCTCGGGGCTGGCGGGGCCGAGGCGTGCCACCAGGCGATCTCCCGGAGCTCCTGGCGGCCTTTCCCGGCCCCACTTCAACTTGAGCTTGGGCGCGCCCGCAGCTACCGCGCCCCGACCATGTTCAGTTTCGTGGGAGCGCGGCTCTCCGGGGTTGGGCGAATGCACGACTCTCAATCCTAACCAGTGCGGCGGTCGGCCCGGGGCGTGCCGATCGTTGGGGATATACTCGAACTCAGATTGCCTTTCCTTGCCACCGGTATCAGCCACCACCTGGCGCCCCTGCCGGTTCGGGAGCAGTTGCACCTCGACGAGGCCAAGGTGGTGGAGTCGCTGCGCGCCGTCGTCGCCCACGCCGGGCTCAGTGGTGCCGTCTGTCTCAGCACCTGCAACCGCACCGAGTTTTATCTCACCACTCGAGATGAACGCGCGTCGCGCCTGGCCACCTCCCGATTCTTCCACTACGTGGCGCCGAAGCCGGAGCTTGCCGACCTGGTCTTCAGTCACTCGGGCGCCAGCGGGCTCCGGCACGTGATCAGGGTGGCCAGTGGGCTGGACAGCATGATCCTGGGCGAGTCCCAGGTGCTGGCCCAGTTCAAGCGCGCCCACCGTCTGGCCCAGGAGGCCGGCACCATGGATGGGGAGCTCGACTTGGTCATGCGTCGAGCCGTCGAGACGGCCAAGCTTGTTCGCAGCACGACGGGGATCTCGCGCCAGGCGGTTGGGTTCGGCCAGGTTGCGCTCAAGATCGCGCAGCAGAGGCTGGGTGAGCTCAACGGGGTGGGGGCGGTCATCCTGGGCGGCGGGAGCGTGGGCGGAGCCGCCGCCCGGCTGCTGCGCCGGGCCGGTGCCGATCCGCTCCTGGTGGTGCGGAGGGGCCCCCGAGCGAAAGCTCTGGCTCAGGCGCTGGGGGCGGAGCTGGTCGAGATCGGCGACCTGCCAGCGATGGCCTCACGCTTTCAGGTGCTCATAAGCAGCACCACCAGTGAGTCCCGGGTGCTGGGCAAGGACACCGTCCTCGCCATCCGCCAGGCCCAGCCGGCAACTGCCCGGCTGTTGATCCTGGACCTCGCGGTGCCTCGCGATGTCGAGCCCGAGTCAGCCCAGCTGGAGGGCGTCGATCTCCTGGACCTCGACCATCTGGGAGGTGTGGTGGCCGCCAACATGGGCTCGCGGGAGCTGCATCGGCCCCGGGCGGAGCAGGTGGTGGACGCCGCCGTCGTCCAGCTGACCGAAGAGTTGGAGAGCCGCGGCGCCGCCCCTTTGATCGCGGCCCTGGTGGACCGGGCTGAGGTCGTCCGCCAGGGCGAGCTGCGGCGGGCCATCTCCCGTATGGGCGCGGTGAGCGAGGCGGAGCGGGCTCAGCTCGAGCGCCTCACCCAGGCCCTCGCCGCCAAGCTCATGCACCAGCCGATCACCTTCCTGCGTCAGCACGCCGACGACCCGGCGCGCAGGCGTGTACTGGAGGAGGCGTTCGGGCTGTCGCTGGCGGAGGGAGACGGCGAAGCTTGACCGTGATCGCCACCCGGGGTAGTCCCCTGGCCCTGGCCCAGGCTCAGATAGTGCTGGTCGAGTTCCGCCGCCTCGCGCCCTGGCTGGACGTGAGGCTGGAGGTGATCGACTCCGACGGGGACCTCAACCCCGAGGCGGCCGTGCCCGACCTGGATGGCCAGGGGTGGTTCTCCTCGCGGTTGGAGCGCGCTCTGGCCGAGGGCAGGGTGGACGCGGCCGTGCATAGCGCCAAGGACCTCCCGTCGCAGTTGCCAGCGGGGCTGAGGGTCGGCGCCTACCTCGAGCGCGAGGACCCCAGGGACGCGCTTGTGACCGGGGCGGGGCTGCCCTGGCGGGCATTGCCCGCCGGGGCTCGGGTCGGGACATCGTCCCCGCGGCGGGCAGCGCAGCTGCAGGCGCTCAGACCCGACCTTGAGCTGGTCCCGATGCGTGGCAACCTGGACACCAGGCTGCGCCGTGTGGCCGGTGGTGACATCGATGCGGTGCCGGTGGCCATGGCCGGCCTGATCCGGATCGGCCGGCCCGCGGAGGGGCAGCTTCTGGATCCCCAGCTTGAGTGCACCCCGGCCCCGGCCCAGGGCGCAATCGCGCTGGAGATCCGGGCCGGGGGCGATCTGGCGGACCTCGCGGCGTCGCTCGACGACCCGACCACCCGCATCTGCGTCGAGGCGGAGCGCGCGGTTCTGGCCGGTATGGGCGGTGGCTGCCGCCTGCCACTGGGCGCCCTGGCGGAGGCCGTGGGGGACGGCGACTTCGCGCTGTCGGTGGCCTGGGCCCCGCCAGACCGACCCCGCGACCTGCTGCGGAGGTCCGGGCGCTCGGGGGCGGGCGGACTGCGGGCGCTGGCGGAGCGGCTCGCCACCGAGCTGCGCGGGTGACCCTGCCCAAGCCGGCATCGGCTCGCCTGCAGGGGCTGCGCGTGCTGGTGACCAGGGCGGAGGATCAGTCCCAGGCGCTCTCCACCCTGCTGGAGGCTGAGGGGGCGAGCCCGGTCTCCATTCCGGTGATGAGGCTCCAGCCCCTCCTCAGCGAGAGTCGGCTGGAGGAGCTGCGCCGGAGCCTGTGGGGGGGTGGCTTCGACGACGTGGTCTTCACCAGCGCCAATGCGGTGAGGTTGCTGCTGGCGGGCGCCCCCGCGGAGGCGCGGCCGTCCCTGCGCGTGTTTGCGATCGGACCGGGCACCGCCGCCAGCCTGGGGGCGCTGGGGTGGCAGGTCGAGGAACTCCCGCAGGGCTTCATCGCCGAGTCACTTGCGGACAGCATCGTGGCGCTCGGTGTGGCCGGCCGGCGCCTGCTGCTGCCTCGAGCCCAGGGGGCTCGTGAGGTGTTGCCAGAACTGCTGGAGCGTGCCGGCGCCTTGGTGGACGTGGTCCCGATCTACCGGATGGAGCCTGAGCCGGCCGCGCAGGTGAGCCTGCAGCTGGCCCTGCGCCAGGGTGGCTTGGATTGGGCCACCTTCACCAGCGGCAGCTCAGTGGACTGCTTCTTGGAGCTCGCCCAGGGCGTTCCGCTCCCGCCCCGGTGCGCGGTGGCGTGCATCGGCCCGATCACGGCGGCTGCCCTGCGCCGGGCCCACATCGAGCCGCAGGTGGTGGCGCCCACCCACAGCATGGAGGGCCTGGTCGAAGCTCTGGCGGCGAGCCGGGTGCGATTGCTGGAGAATGGTCGGCGACCATGAGCTTTCCCGATGATCGTCTGCGACGCCTGCGCAGGACCCCCCAGCTCCGGCAGCTGGTGCAGGAGGTCAGACTGCGCCCCGAGGACCTGATCCTGCCCTGCTTCGTGGCGGAGCCGATTGCGGCCCGCCGGGAGGTGCCCACCATGCCGGGAGTATTCCAGGAGACCGTCGAGAGTCTGCTTCCAGTGGCCCAGGAGGCGGTCGAGCTGGGCGTGAAGGGGTTGATCCTGTTTGGGATCCCGGCCCACAAGGACGCCCGCGGCTCATCCGCCTGGGACGACCAAGGGGTGGTGCAGCGCGCTCTGCGCGGCCTGCGCCGAGAGTTCGGTGATGAGCTGGTGCTGCTGGTCGACACCTGTCTCGACGAGTACACCGACCACGGTCATTGCGGGGTTCTGACCGCTTCCGGAGAGGTGGACAACGACGCCACCCTGGAGCTCTACGCGCTGGCCGCCGTGAGCCAGGCCCGCGCGGGGGCCGATGTCGTCGCCCCCTCCGGCATGATGGACGGCCAGGTCGGGGCCCTGCGGGCGGCCCTCGACGAGCATGGCCTCAGCGGCACCGCCATCCTGGCCTACTCGGCCAAGTTCGCGTCCTGCTTCTACGGACCGTTTCGCGACGCCGCCGAGTGCGCTCCCAAATTCGGGGACCGGCGCAGCTACCAGATGGATCCGGCCAACCGCAGGGAGGCCATGAGGGAACTGGAACTGGACCTGCTGGAAGGCGCCGACATGCTGATGGTGAAACCGGCCCTGAGCTACCTCGATCTCGTCCGCCAAGCCCGCGACCGTTTCGACCTGCCGCTGGGCTGCTACAGCGTCAGTGGTGAGTACTCGATGCTGCGGGCGGCGGCGGCGGCCGGTGCCCTCGACCTGCGCTCGGCGGTGATGGAGACCCATCTCTCCATGCGTCGGGCGGGCGCGGACTTCATACTCACCTACTTCGCCCGCGAAATCTGCGGCTGGCTCAAGGAGGATGCTTAGTGGGGCCTTCCCTCATACGCTGGGGTGGTGGGGTGCTCGCCGTCGCGGTCCTGGCCACGGCTGGGGTGACTGCTTATTTCGTCAATGTCGGTGCCCAAAGGGAGGTTCCCCCCGTGTCCCAAGCCAGTTGTGATGGCGCCACCTTCGGTGCCCCGCTCGCTCCCCTCGACCAGCCCGCCAACGTTCACCACTACACCCGGGAGCCACCGGTCACGATCAACCCCACGCGGCTCTACGAGGCGACCATCACGGGGCCGGCCGGCAAGATCGTGATCTGCCTGGTGCCGGGCTGGGCACCCACCACGGTCAACACCTTCGTGACCCTGGTCCGCAACCACTTCTTCGACGGCCTGCGCTGGGGACGCGACCCATCCACGGCACCGGGAGGACCGGTGATTCAGGGCGGGAGCCCCTCCAACAACCTCAGCGGGGGGCCGGGATTCCAGTTCAAGAGCGAGAAGGTGGTGAGCCCCCTCTACAGCGGGGGCGCCTATCAGCCGGGCGCGGTGGCGATGGCCAACGCGGGAGCCAACACCAACGGCAGCCAGTTCTTCATCACCCTCTCCAAGTTCACCCTGCCACCCAACTACAACCTCTTCGGGGAGGTGGTGTCAGGGCTGAATGTGGCTCAGAAGGTGAAGAAGGGCGACCTGATGGAGATCACGGTGAGGGAGCAACTGCCCTGAGCCAGGGCGGGCACGGGGAGTTCTCCCTGGAGCGCTCCGCCGCGGCTCTGGCGCGGGCTCGGCAGGTCCTGCCGGGGGGCGTCAACAGCCCCGTGCGCTCGTTCCGATCGGTGGGGGGCACACCCCCGTTCTTCGTCCGCGCCGAAGGCCCCTTCATCTTTGACCTCGACGGCCATCGCTACCTGGACCTGGTGCTCGCGTACGGCCCCTTGATCCTGGGCCACCTCCACCCCGCCGTGGTGGAGGCAATCTCGCGTCAGCTCACCCTGGGGGAGGCGATGGGTGGCCCCACCGAGTTGGAGGTCGAGCTCGGCGAGCGCATCCGGGAGTTCATGCCGTCGGTGGCGATGGTGCGGTTGGTGAGCAGCGGCACCGAGGCCACCATGAGCGCGATCAGACTGGCCAGGGGTGCCACCGGGCGCGATCTGCTGGTCAAGTTCGCCGGCTGCTACCACGGCCACAGCGACGCCCTCCTGGCGGCCGCCGGCTCGGGGGTGGCCACCCTGGCCATCCCAGGTTCCCCCGGGGTCCCCGCGGGCACCGTGGCCGACACTGTGGTTCTCCCGTTCAACGACCTGGAGGCGGCGACGGAGGCGTTCCAGCTGGCTGGCGAGAGGGTCGCCGCCGTGATCGTGGAACCGGTGGCTGGGAACATGGGGGTCGTGCCGCCACGGGTGGGGTTCCTGGCCGGGCTGCGGGAGCTCACCTCACGCTTCGGCGCGGTGCTCATCTTCGACGAGGTCATGACCGGCTTCAGGGTCGCCAGAGGGGGAGCCCAGGAGCTCTTCGCGATCACCCCGGATCTCACCTGCCTCGGCAAGGTGATCGGGGGCGGACTCCCGGTCGGGGCCTTCGGAGGCCGGGCCGATCTGATGGGGCGGCTGGCACCAGAGGGCGATGTCTACCAGGCCGGCACCCTCAGCGGCAGTCCTCTCGCGGTGGCGGCTGGGCTGGCGGCCCTCGGCCAACTGACGTCGCAGGAGCCGTACGCGCAGCTGGAGCTACTCGGCCAGCGGCTGGAGCGGGGCCTGCTGGCGCGGGCCAAGGAGCGGGGGGTCCCGCTCCAGGTCAATCGAGTGGGCTCGATGCTGACCTTCTTCCTGACCCCACACCAGGTCTTCGACTACGCCAGCGCCGCCGCCAGCGACCTCGACCGGTTTGCGGTCGTGCATCGCTCCCTGCTCCAGGGAGGCGTGTTCTGGGCGCCGTCTCAGTTCGAGGCGGCCTTCCTGTCCGCGGCCCACACCACCGCCCACGTGGACCAGGTGATTGCCGCTTTCGGGGCGGGCCTTGACCAGGCGGGCTGAAGTGCAGGCAGCTGAGCGCGGCTCGGAAAGGCCGCTGCCCGCAGGCGGCTCATCGCCGGCCGCGCGGGCGGACCCGCCGTAGCCAGCGGCAGCCTCCTGGCGCGCTGGTCGGCTCAAATTCGGCCGGTGCTATACTCCGGATCGCTCCGACTCGTTCCCTCAAGAGGCAGGTGCCGTGCTAGGCGATCACTGGGTTTACATAGCCGTACTGCTGCTGCTGGCCTTGGTCGTCTTCGGGCCGAAGCGGCTGCCGGAGCTCGGGCACGCGGCGGGCAGGGCGCTCAACGAGTTCAGGAAGGCCACCCAGTCGGTGGGTGACGAGGCCAAGTCCTTCACCACGATCGTGCAGTCAGGAATTGACGGCTCCGCGCCGGCCCAGCCCGCCAACGCAGTTGAGGGGGCCGGGCCCGGCCAATCCGACGCTGCCGCGGGGCGCCCCGACTCTGCGGGCTGATCGCGGCCGACGGGGCTAGCGGGTGGCCACCCGCCGGCTAGCCGGACTGGGGGCGGCCAGACCCAGGGGAGTTCCCCCGCCCGGCTCGGAGGCGCGCGAGCTCACCTTGATCGAGCACCTCGAGGAGTTTCGCCGCGTGCTGATCGTGAGCCTGGTCGCCTGGGGCCTGGCCACCACTCTGGCGTTCGTCTTCAACCAGCAGTTGATCGCGGTCCTCGAGAGGCCTCTGCACCTGGCTCTGCTGCACACCCACTCTCCCTTCGGGCAGCGAGTCGTGGTGACCAGCCCCATCGCGGGCCTGGCGATCCCGTTCGAGGTGGCCGGCGCGGCCGGCGTGATCCTGGCGCTCCCGGTGATCGTGTGGCAGGTCTGGACCTTCATCCGCCCCGGCCTGCGCCGGGCCGAGCGGCGGCTGGCCTTTCCATTTGTCTTCGGAACCATCTTCTTCTTCGCCCTGGGCGGCCTCTTCGCCTACTTCGTGCTTCCCATCGGGCTCACCTTCCTGGCCACCTTCCTGGGCAGCAACGCGGTCTACCTGCCGGATCTGGGAGCCTACCTCACCTTCCTGGCCCTGGTGGTGCTGGTGTTCGGGGTGACCTTCGAGATGCCGGTGGTGCTCTGCCTGCTGGGCGCGATCGGCATCCTCAGCAGCCAGCAGCTGCGGAGGTGGCGCAAGCCGGCCGTCTTCATCATTGTTCTGGTGGCGCTGGTGGTCACCCCGGGGGCCGACCCGTTCACGCCGACGTTCCTCTCGGTGGCCCTGATCGCGCTCTACGAGGGCAGCATCCTCTTCATCCGGCATGGGCTCCACCGATGACAGCCAGGCACGACGGCCGCGAGCCCGGGCAGATACGTCCGGTCAGGATCGCGGTGGAGGGTGGCAGCTGGGCCGAGGGGGCGGTCCGAATCGACCTGGGGCAGACCCGGGTGCTGTGCACCGCGACCGTGGAGGAGCGGGTTCCTCCCCACCGCCGCGGCACCCATTCAGGCTGGGTCACAGCCGAGTACGGGATGCTGCCCAGGGCCACTCAGGAGCGCAGCCCGCGGGAGCGCGACGGGCGTCTCAACGGCCGTTCCCAGGAGATCCAGCGATTGGTCGCTCGCAGCCTCCGGGCGGCTGTCGACCTGGGCCGGCTGGGAGAGCGCACCGTGATCGTGGACTGCGATGTCCTGCACGCTGACGGCGGCACCCGGACGGCCTCAATCTCGGGCGGCTACGTGGCTTTGGCGCTGGCCTGCCGGCGGCTCCTCCAGGCCCGGATGGTCAGGGCCGATCCGATGGTGGCCCAGGTGGCGGCGATCAGCGTCGGGATCGTGGGGTCGTCACCGATGGTTGACCTCGACTACGCTGAGGACAGCCGGGCATCCACCGACATGAACCTGGTCATGAACGGTCGCCGTGGGATGATTGAACTCCAGGGCACCGCCGAGTCGGCGCCCTTCACGCGCGAGGAGCTGGAGCTCCTCCTCGACCTCGGGGCGGCTGGTATTGATGAGGTGCTGGGGGCCCAGCGTGCGGTCCTTGATGCGCCTGGACTGGGGTGACACGATGCGGATCGGGAGGGTGGGATGCCGGTTCCTGAACTCGAAGCAGTGGTGATGGCCAGTCGGAATCGGGGCAAGGTCCAAGAGTTGGCGAGCCTGCTGGCCAGTCTGCCATGGTCCCTTCAGTCGCTCGACGAGGTGCCTGGCGGGACCGAGATCAGCTGGGACGAGTCCGGCTCGACCTATCGCGAGAATGCCGCGATCAAGGCGGAGGCGGTGTGTCGAGGCACCGGGCTCCCAGCCCTCGCGGATGACAGCGGCATAGAGGTGGAGGCGCTCGGTGGATTTCCCGGAGTTCGCTCGGCCAGATGGCTTGGCGATGACGCCACCGAGGCGGAGTTGCGCGCTGCCCTGTGCGCTCGGGTCGCGGACCTTGCCGAGGACGCTCGCGGGGCCCGCTTCGTGTGCGTGCTGGCCCTGGCCGTCCCGAGCCCAAAGGGACTCTGCAGCGTGAGCTACGCGCACGGCAGTGTGAGGGGAACGCTGCTGCCCGGGCCCCGAGGAGAGGGAGGTTTCGGCTACGACCCGATCTTCGTCCCCGCCGGGGAGACTGTCACCATGGCGGAGATGCCGCGCGCGCAGAAGGATCGCCTGAGCCACCGAGGCGTAGCCGCCCAGGAGCTGATTCGGATCGTCTCCCAAACCCGGCGCGCTAGGCCCGTGCCACGCTGCGATCACTGAACATCGCCTCCACCCACACGCCCTGCTGCTGGTGTTGCAGCGCCTGCGCGCCTTGCCAACAGCGCCTGAAGCGCTGACCGGACCGCGCTCCCAACCGTCCCCGGCAGTCGGCCAGTGCCCAGTCGGGGCCGAAACCCGGCGTAATCGTGCCTCCCACGCCCAACTGCGCCCGACCTGGCACTCCGCCCACCCCTGCCCGCGCCGACGTCCCCCAGGACGGCCACGGCCCGACCGCTCGCTTCAGCAGCCCGCTGGCAATGTCAGGGTCAGAACCCACAAGGAGAATCGCGCGGCTCTGGGCTTCCAGCCTCATGGCCGGGGGCGCCACGCGCAGGGGCTGCCAGCCCTGGTGCCCACCACGCTTCCACTCCGTCGGCCACTGCCGATTGGGTGTCCATCATCCGCTCGAAGCACCGACACTCGGGCTCGAGCGCGTCGGGTGTGCCCTCTCAGCCCGGGTTCTTACGGCAACTGCCATGCTACCATCCCTGCCATGTCTGAACGCCTCTCGGGCGCCACCTGCCGCTGCGTCGACGGCGCGCGCAGGCTGGTGCGATTGTCCATTTCAGCCAGCCGTGCCTGGGTGAGCTGCATGCGGACGTGAGCGGGACCAAGCCCGTTCTCTCGGGGGCAGGCCGCTCGTGAACCACCCAGATGACGATGCCTGGGCTCGCCCTCTGGGCGCGGGGGTGAGGTAGCCATGGAGTTCACCCTCAACGGAGTTCCGGTCGCCGCTGAGCCGAGGAAGAGTGCGACCCTCCTCGAACTCCTCCGGGAGGAGTTCGGACTGCGCTCGCTGAAGGATGGCTGTGCACCCGAGGGCTCGTGTGGAGCTTGCACCGTCATCGTCGACGCGCATGCCGTGGTCTCCTGCGCGCAGATGGCGACGCGGGTGGCCGGCAAGTCTGTCATCACCCAGGAGGGTCTGTCGCCGGAGACCCGCAGGCTGTGGGCTGACTGCTTCGTGGCCGTCGGCGCGTCGCAGTGCGGATTCTGCTCGCCAGGGATCCTGATGAAGGCGGAAATGCTGCTCGCCAAGAACCCGGAGCCGACGCGCGAAGAGGTCGCACGTGCGCTGCTCGGCAATCTCTGCCGCTGCACCGGTTACGTCAAGGTGATCGACGCCGTGCTCCTGGCCGGCGCCGCCAAGCGCGGTGAGCAACTCCCGCCACCGGACGCCAGCGGCCGAGTCGGGTCGCGGACGGCTCGCTACCAGGGCAGCGAGCTGGCTCTCGGCGATAAGCCATTCGTGGCCGATCTCGTGGAGCCGGGCATGCTGCACGGCGCACTCCGCTTCGCGGACCATCCCCGCGCGCGAGTGCTCCGCATTGACACGTCCAAGGCGGCCACCTACCCCGGCGTCGTCGCGGTGGTGACGGCAGCCGACGTGCCGGGGCGCCGTGCCCAGGGCTCGATCACCCCCGACTGGCGTCAGTTCGTGGCCGAGGGCGAGGTCACCTCATATGTCGGCGACATTCTCGCCGCGGTCGCTGCCGAGTCGAGGCATGCCGCGCGCGAGGCGGCCCAGCTGGTCGCGGTCGAGTATGAGTTGCTGACGCCGATCACCGACCCGTTCGCAGCCCTCGAGCCGGGCGCGCCATTCCTGCACCAGGGCGGCAACGTGCTCTCCGTCTCGCGCGTGGAGCGGGGCGATGTCGAGGCCGCGCTCGCGGCGTCCGCCCATGTCGCTGAGGAGACGTTCCAGACTCAGGCGATCGAGCACGCCTTCCTCGAGCCAGAGGCCTCGCTGGCGGTGCCCGGCGACCCTGACCCACGCATCCACGTCTATTCACAGGGCCAGGGTGTCTGGGACGACCGTTGCCAGATTGCCTCGTTCCTGGCGGTGGATGAGCAGCAAGTGCGCGTCACCCAGGTGGCGACCGGCGGCGCGTTCGGAGCGAAGGAAGACCTGAACGTGCAGTGCCACGCGTCCCTGCTCGCGCTCAGGATCGGCCGCCCGGTCCTCCTCGTGCTGGCCCGTTCGGAGAGTATCCGATTTCACGCGAAGCGCCATCCAATGTGGCTGCGCTATACGGTCGGCTGCGATGCCGAGGGGCACCTCACGGCCGTCCGGGCGCGGATTGTCGGCGATACCGGTGCCTATGCCAGCGTCGGGGAAAAGGTGCTCGAGCGCGCCGCCGGACACGCCTGTGGCGCCTACCAGGTGCCGAACGTCGATGTCGAGGCGACTGCGGTCTACACGAACAACCCGCCCAGTGGCGCGATGCGAGGCTTCGGTGTCAACCAGTCGAACTTCGCGATCGAGGGCATGCTCGACCGTCTCGCAGAGCGCGTGGGCGTGGATGGGTGGGAGATGCGGTGGCGCAACGCTCTCGCAGTCGGTGACCGGTTCGGCACGGGCCAGCAGCTCGGGCCCGGGGTGGGACTGCGCAAGACCCTGCTCGCGGTTCGCGACGCCTACCGCGGAGCACGCTTCGCTGGCATCGCCTGCGGCGTCAAGAACACCGGGATCGGCAATGGCATGATCGAGTACGGGCGCGCCATTCTCCGTCCCGAACCGGACGGCACGATCACCCTCTATCACTCGTGGACTGAGATGGGCCAGGGCGTTCACACCGTCCTCCAGCAGATCGCCTGTGAGGAGCTCGGGGTGTCCCCAGCGCGGATCCGGGTGTTGGTCGACACTGAGCGGGAGCTCGAGACGGGCCAGACAACCGCGTCTCGGGCGACGGTACTGGGCGGGCACGCAGTCATCGAGGCGGCGCGCCAACTCAAGGAGGCGCTCGCCGGGCGCGATCTGTCGACTCTCGTCGGGCGGGAGTTCCTTGGTGAGCATGTCGTTGACTGGACGACACCGAACGGGGCGGCCGCGCCGGTGACACATTTCGCCTATGCGTGGGCGACACAGGTTGTGATTCTCGACGAGGAGGGTCGGATTGCGAAGGTGATCGCGGCCCACGATGTCGGGCGCGCCATCAACCCGACCCTGCTTGAAGGGCAGATCGAAGGGGCCGTTCACATGGGTCTTGGCCAAGCGCTGTCAGAGGATTTCATCGTCAGGGACGGCGTCCCGGTGACGACGACTCTAAAGTCGCTGCACATCATCCCACCGACGGGTATGCCGGAGGTCGAGTGCATCCTCGTGGAGGAACCGCAGCCGGAGGGCCCCTACGGCGCCAAGGGTGTGGGTGAGGCGGCGCTGGTCCCGACTGCGGCGGCATCCGCGTCCGCGCTCCATGCGTTCGACGGCGTGCGTCGCACACGGCTCCCGATGCGGGATTCCCCGGCCGCGCTAGCCGCCGTTCCCCACCTGCGGCCGCGCAACCATGCCGCAGAGGCCGTCTGAGCCCGCCCTCACCGGCGGTGTGGGGCTGCCGCGTTTGGCGATCCCGTCCCCGCCGACCTATGGCCCACCCGTCCACCGGTCCTTGGGCACCTGACCAGGGGCCTTGTCCAAGGGAGACCCATTGGCGCGGTGCCCTCGGGGAAACGCCGTTGGGAGTTCATCCGCAATGATCGCTGGCGCGCCTCGGCGCCGCGCAAGCGGACTGCCAATGCCCAGCGCAGAGGGGAGCACCGTGATGGCGCGGAGGGGCACCACCGGGGGGTGAGGAGTTAGTGGTGGTGAGGTGGTGGTCCCCGGTTCGCTTGACATTCGCAGTCCTGGCGAGGCGGTGTCCGGTGTCAAGGGAGCATGAGGGCAGACCGGGATCTTGTATGGAAATCCTGAACCATTGGTGCCGGGGCCACGCCCTTGGAGTCGGACCGGGAGTACGCCGGCGTAAGAGAGCTGAGAGCGGCGTTGCGGCTGCGGCGCCTTGGGCAGCCCGGGGCGTCATAGTGGTGAAGGGCTTGCAATGAGACCGGAGCGAGGGCCCCGGAATTCGCGTTGGGCCGGTTGGGCCAATGTGGTGACAGCGAGGAGCCTTGTGCGGGCCGGCCGGCGTAGGAGTCCCCTTGCCTGGTCGGGTGTCGATCGGCCGGGCCGAGGTCGGGACCGGTACGGCCCCGGCACTCGCGAGGCCGCCAAACGGACCTTGGGTCTGGCATGGCCAAGGCTCGAGAAGTGCCGGAGTCGCCGCGCTCCAACTCCCTACCCGCCGGACTCCTGGGGCACCGGGGAGGGCGCATCGAGTCCGGACCGGGCGATCGGAAGCTCGTTGAACAACAAGTTGAGAAGCAAGACCACGATGACCGTCGACGTGATGGAGCTCCCGAAGATCACCTGGAAGTAGGTGGGGAAATGTTCGTAGACGCTGGGTGTGACGACCGGCACCATCCCTATGCCGAGGGCGACGGCCACGATCAGCAGGTTGTGACTGAGCCGGAAGTCTACGCGGCTGAGTGTGCGGATCCCGACGGCCGTGACCATGGCGAACATGGCGAGTGCTGCGCCACCGACCACCGGCCCCGGCAGGCTGGCGACGACTTGCCCCACCTTGGGCAGGATTCCGAGCGTAATGAGAATGCCTCCCGCGACGGTGACGACGTAGCGGCTCCGGACCTTGGTGAGGCCTACCAGCCCGACGTTTTGGGCGAAGGCGGTGTCGGGGAAGGAGTTGAAGAAGCCCGCCAGGACGGCGGAGAGCCCGTCGGTGGCGAGGCCTCGTGCGATGTCGGCGGGGCTGAGCTTGCGGTCCACCATCTCACCCACCGCCAGCATGTCGGCGGTGGACTCCGTGAAGGTCACGAGCATGACGATGATCATGGAGATGATGGCGGAGGCCTGGAAGGTGGGGGGGCCGAAGCGCAGGGGCGCGCTCAGCCCGACGATCCCTGCTTGACCGACGCTGGAGAAGTTGGTGAGTCCCATCGGGATCGCGACCAAGGTCCCAAGCACCAATCCGCCGAGGACGGCGAGCTGGGCCAGGAGGCCTCTTGCAAAGCGGGTCACAAGGACGATGAACACCAAGACCAGGGCGGCAAGCCCAAGATTGGACGGAGAGGCGTAGGAGGCCGCAGCGGGGTCGTACCCGGCGATGAGCCCGGTGGCGGCGCTGATCAGCGACAGGCCGATGATCGTGATCACTGTGCCTGTCACGAGCGGAGGGAAGAAGCGGAGCACCATCGAGAACGGTCGCGCCAGCAGCATGCCGACCACGCCGGCGACGATGAGCGCACCGTACATGGCCGGGAGGCCGTAGTGGCTGCCGATCAGGATCATGGGCGTGACGGCTACGAAGGTCGCGCCGGCGACCACCGGCAGGCGCACTCCCAGCAGCTTGCCGAGACCGAGGCTCTGGATGACCGTGGCAATGCCGGCTGTGAACAAGTCGGCGCTGACGAGCAGTCCAATCGTCGAGGTCGGCAACTTGAGCGCCCCGCCCACGATGAGGGGCACTGCCACGCACCCGGCATACATGACGAGCACATGCTGTAGCCCGAGAGAGGCCAGTCTGCCTGCCGGCAGTAGCTGATCGACGGGGTGGCGGGCAGCTACTTGGCCGTCACCCTCGGCGACAGGTCGCGCATCACCGACATCAGGCATGTCCCCACCCCCCAGATCGTCTCCCATGCCGACCCAAAGGGTCGCCAACCAAAAGCAGTCTGATTGACACAAGAACAGCTCGGGTGCACGTCAACAGACGCTGGGTGTATAGCACAGTGACGAGATTGGGGTCAAGCGTCCTGGTTCCCAACGCACGGTCCCGGCAACGCCGGTGGGGTGAGCCGCGTTGGGCAGGGGGCTGAGTTGTCGGGTCGAGTTCCGGTGTACCGTTGAGGATGGCCGCTCTGGTGGTGCCGGCCAATCGAGCGGGGGAGGTGGCGAGGTTCAGCTCTGAGTTGGCCCAGCCCCACTGGCTGGGCCATGGGCTCGTGGGCGAGACCATGAGGTCAGTCGCCACCGAGGGTTCGGTCGCGGTCCGGACCAAGGTCAGAGATGAGCGCGTGTCGCATTGACCATCCGCAACTCGATCTCCAGCAGAATTCTGCTGCCTCCAGGACGGCTACCAACTGCCTCAACAGTGGTGGAAGTAGTGCTCGTCTTGCGCACCTAAGGGCGAGCCGGGAGATCGAGAGGGCGGCCTGATCGCATCACTGGTCGAGGGCTTGGCAGAAGGCCAGGACCTGCTCTGGAGATGTCGCGAGTGCGGTGCCCGGCCCCTGGCGCATCGACGGTGTCCTCGCGCCCGGGACACGTCGGCCCACCACTTCCTGGGCGCCGCTGCCACAGGGCTTGCTCCCGGGGCTGATGCCCGGTGAGCGGGTCGCACAATCCCGACCAACTGGTCCCCGGCAGAGCGGGCGATCAGGGGTGGTGGAGAGCGGCGGCCGAGCATCTTGGCGCTCGGCTCCGGCGAAGATTGACACCGGTCTTTGCTGGCGACTCACCTCGTCGCCTGACCTCGTGCGAGCGCAAGCCCCTGGCTTCAGCCATGGGGTCGAGCGAGTCCCGAAGTGTTACAACAAGAACCTCGGCACGGAGCGCGGCTCCACCTCCACGACTTCGGGGGTTGCCGGTGTCGAG
>JAKAWF010000289.1 GCA_021817025.1 bacterium | reverse complement strand
TCACCCGCACCCTGTCCCCGGGGCCGAGCCCCAGCTCCCGGGCGGCGTTCACGCGGTTCCCGGCGATCTCCAGATGGCCGGCGCTGTTCCAGAGGATGGCCAGGCCCGCCTCGATCTCGTGGTAGCTCCGCACCACCTGACGGATCTCCCGTCCCCCCGGGGCCGTGACCGACGCCGGCTGGGGCGCGTACCACGGCGTCCGGGCGACCGCCAGGATGGCGTTGCCGAAGTGGTCCACCAGGACCACGGGAGCCCAGGTGCCCTCGGCATCTCCCTGGGGCAGGAGGCCGGGAAGGAGCGCCGGGCTGGGCACCCGAGGTCCCATCTCACCCAGTGCCAGATCGCCGGCGGCGAGCCGGGCCGCCAGGGGTCCGATCAGGTCCCTTCCATGGAAGGTGCCGCTGAGCCGCTCCGGCAGGTGGGGCTTGGTGTCGATCCGAAAGGCCGACCGCTCCTTCCCACGCTGCCAGAGGAAGTGCAGGAGACCGTTGTCGGGCGCGACCACCAGCTGGCCGTCCACCTCCGCCGCCACCAGGGGACGCCCGCTGCCCACTCCGGGGTCCACCACGGCGCAGTGGACGGTGCCCTCCGGGAAGGCCGGGGCGCAGGCGCCCAGCCAGTAGGCTCCGGCGCCGACGTCCGTCGGCGGGACGCCGTGGGTGATCACCTCGACCCGGAGCCCGGGAGCGGCCCTCAGCACCGCTCCCAGCATGGCGCCGCCGTAGCCGGAATCGGTCCCGAAGTCGGTGAGGAGGGTGAGGAGGGCGGCCATGGGACTGGCCCATTGTGACCGATGGCTCGCCGCCCGCAGTGCCAATTATTCCCGACCGTGTGCTCGGGTGATCGCGGGACGGCGGCCGTGGCCGAGCGTCGCCGCCGCCAGCCAGCCGCTCCGGAGTGCGATGTCCTGCCCTGTCGCCGCGGTCATCCGTGGATGGGCCGCCCCACCGGCGATGGCGGAACGTCGCCCGAGACGAGGGCCCCACGGCGCCCCGGCCAGGACCGCGGGCCGCGCACAGCCCTCTCCGAGGTCCTTTCGCCCGCGTGTCGCTGGGCCCGGAATCGGGGGCGGTCAGGGGACCCTGCCCGGGCTGTGCGCGAGGTCGACGATGGCTACTCCTCCCCTTGACATACCCACCCACCGTCCTTAGACTTCGGCCAATGTCGACAATCCACAACACGCAATCTTGGAGCCCGCCCATGTCTGGGCTTGTGGCTGGCCCACAGCGCCGACGCCCCTACCCCATCCACATCTCGAGGTGAAGCTGTGAAGAGACTGCTCGCGGCCGTCGCCACCCTCTCCGCCCTGGTGATCGCCGGCTGCGCCGCATCACCGTCGTCCAACTCGAACGGCACCCACCGCGGGGGCACGGCCACCTTCGCGCTCCCGCCGGGAACCGTGGCGACCTACATCTTCCCCTTCGTGAGCGGGCCCGTTTCCAACAACATCGACCTCTTCCAGTTCTCACCCTTCCTGTGGCGGCCGCTGTACTGGTACGGCATCAACGGCAAGCCGACCATCAACTACGCGCAGAGCATGGCCGGCCCCCCCGTCTACTCGAACGGCGGGCGAACGGTCACGGTGACCCTGAACCGCCGCTTCACCTGGTCCGATGGCAAGCCGGTGACCAACCGCGACGTCGAGCTGTGGATGAACCTGCTGGTGAACGAGAAGGCCAACTACCTGGGATACAGCCCAGGCAGCATCCCGGACAACATCTCCTCGATGAGCTTTCCCGCCTCCACCCCTTACACCTTCAGCATCACCTTCAACAAGGTGTACAGCCAGCTCTGGATCCTGTACGACGAGCTGAGCGAGATCGTGCCCATCCCGCAGCACGCCTGGGACAAGACCTCGGCGAGCGGAGCGGTGGGCAACTATGACCTCTCGGCGGCGGGGGCCAAGGCGGTGTACACCTTCCTCAACGCCCAGTCCAGCGACCAGAGCACCTACCCCACCAATCCCCTGTGGAAGACCGTGGACGGCCCCTGGCTGCTGAGCGCCTTCGCCCCCTCCACGGGCGCGGCCACCTTCGTCCCCAACTCCGCCTACACGGGGCCGGGCAAGCCGACCATCTCACGTTTTGAGGAGCTGCCCTTCACCAGCACCGCGGCGGAGTTTGATGCCCTGAGGTCGGGGCAGGTCGACTATGGCTACCTGCCGGCTGAGGACAGCAACCAGGCCGGTTACTTCAAGAGCCGCGGCTACACCATCAACAACTGGGCCACCTTCGGCTTCAATGACTTCTTCCTCAACTACACCGACCCCACCGCGGGACCAATCTTCAAGCAGCTCTACATTCGCCAGGCCATGCAGTCCCTGATCAATCAGACAGCCATCTCGTCGGACATCTGGCATGGCCAGGCCTTCCCCACCTACTCCCCGATCCCCATCACGCCCAGCAGCCAGTACCTGTCCAGCTCGCTGCAGCAGAACCCCTACCCGTACAGCGTCGCCCACGCCAAGAGCCTTCTGACCTCCAACGGATGGAAGGTGGTGCCCAACGGGACGGACTCCTGCGTTCGCCCCGGGACCGCCAGCGGCGACTGCGGAGCGGGAGTTCCCGCCGGGGCGCAGCTGGCCTTCACCGAAGAGGTCGCCACCGGGTCCGCCCCCTTCACCGCCGAGGCGGAGGCCATGGTCTCCAGCTGGGCCAGCGCCGGCATCAACGTCACCATCGAGCAGAAGTCGATGGGTGCCATATTCGCCACCCTGGCGCCCTGCACGTCCGGAGGCGCCTGCCCCTGGCAGATGGCCAACTTCGGGGAGCCGGGCGGTACCCCGACCTACTCGCCCCAGTACCTGCCCGCCCCGGGCCCCTGGTTCGGCACGGCGGCGGCGAACAACGTGATGGGCTACTCGAACAGCCGCATGGACCAGCTGATCGAGGACACCTACGTCAACAGCTCGGTCCAGGCCATCCAGAGCCTGGCCAAGTACGCGGCCGACCAGTTGCCCTGCCTCTGGCAGCCCGACTACTACTACCAGACATCGGTTATCAGCCCGACCCTCCATGGCGCGCTGCCCCAGGATCCCAACTTGAACCTGTACCCGCAGGACTGGTCTCTTAGCTAACGGGAGGGCCGGCGCTGCGGCGGCGTCGCTTGCTACCCTCCGATCGGCTGCCCGCCGTCGCGGTGGCGGCGGGCAGCCTCGTCAGGGGTCGGCCCCCGGTGGGGGGATCGCCCCCGCGAGAGCTGGGTGGTTCGGCTCCAGCAGCCGCGGCGAAGAGGGATTCTCGGACCTACCGGACTTGGCGCGGGATCCTCCTCACGGAGTGTTCGGGAATGCACATGAACCGTCTTGCGGGATACCGCGAGGGACAGCCGATGGGCATCGTCGCCGCCAGGCGCCGTGAGGCGGCTCGGCTCGCGGCTCTGTTCTGGGCGCCGGTCCGGGCGTGATCGGGTACATCATCCGCCGCTGCGGCCACGCGCTAGTGGTGCTCCTCGGGGTGAGCATCATCGTGTTCACGCTGCTCCACCTCCTGCCCGGGGGGCCGGCCCGAGCCAGCCTGGGTCTGCGGGCCAACCCGGCCTCGATCGCGGCCTTCAACGCCAGGTACGGGTTGAACCAGAGCCTTCCAGTCCAGTACGTGATCTGGATCGGCCAGCTACTTCACGGCAACCTGGGCTACTCCTACAAGCTCAATCAGAGCGTGACTTCGCTTCTGGCGGAGGACATCCCGCGCACCCTGGCGCTGGCGGGGTCGGCGACCTTCCTGGCGGTGGCGGTGGCGATTCCGCTGGGGATGCTCCAGGCAGTTCGGCGCAACACCCTCGTCGACTACACCCTCACCGGCCTGGCCTTCCTGTTCTATTCCATGCCCAGCTTCTTCCTGGGCATCATCCTGATCATCCTCCTGAGCGACACGGTGCCCCTGTTGCCCTCCACCGGCCCTACCGCCACCGCGCCGCTGTGGAATCAGCTCCCGAACCTCGCCCTGCCGGTCCTCACCCTCACCCTGATCACGCTCGCGCTCTTCAGCCGCTACATGCGCTCGTCGGTTTTGGACAACCTGGCTCAGGACTACGTGAGGACCGCCCAGGCCAAGGGGCTCAGGCCCGGGCGGGTGCTCTTCCGGCACGTCTTTCCCAACTCCGTGCTGCCGATCATCACCCTTGTCGGCCTGAGCCTTCCGGGCATCCTGGCCGGGGCGCTGATTGTGGAGTCGCTCTTCAACTACCCGGGCATGGGCCTTCTCTTCTGGACAGCGGCCCAGAGCGAGGACTTCCCGGTGATGTTGGGCACCAGCCTGGTGGTCGGCGTGGGCGTGGTCCTCGGATCGCTGATCGCCGATGTGCTGTACGGCGTGGCCGACCCTCGGATCCGGTACTGATGGGGTCGTCTGCCTCGGCTGGTCGCAGCCGGCCTCCTAGAGTCGGAGCACGGCAGTGCTAGAGCTGCCGGTCGACTTCGATGCGCCGAGCTCTCCCACGGGGGAGGAGCCCGAGCAGGAGCGGGGATTCGCCGCCGGGCTCAAGGTGTTCGCCGCCAATCGCCTGGCCGTGGCCGGGCTGGCGGTCATCGCGGCTTTCTTGCTCTTCTGCTTCGTGGGGCCGTTCCTCTACCGCACCAACCAGGTGGCCACGGACATCGCCCAGGCCAACCTTCCGCCGGGCGCCGGCCATCTGCTGGGGACCGACTCGGTGGGGTACGACGTCCTGGGTCGACTCATGGCCGGCGGCCGTATCACCCTGGTGGTGGCCATCCTGGTGGCGGTGCTGGCAGTCGCCGTGGGCCTCATCTGGGGTGCGACCGCCGCCTACGTCGGGGGGATCGTCGACGACGTCATGATGCGCGTCGTGGACGCCTGGCTGGCCATACCCAGCCTGTTCCTGCTCATCTTCCTGGACGCCTTGCTGAGACCTTCGG
>JAKAWF010000288.1 GCA_021817025.1 bacterium | reverse complement strand
ACCGGCCGGCACACGCATCAACTCCGCCGGGCGGCGAAGGCGATGGGGAAGCGCCATTCCACCTGGGACCGTGGTGGGTTGTGCCTGCGAAGGCACTCGGCTCCAACCCTGGGGCCTCCAGGCAAGGATGAGAGCCGGGCTCTCACACCTGCCCTTGGCTCACCGCGCCGCCCGACTGATGGGGCGACCTGTCAGGCAAGACATCGCACGGCTGTAACTTGTCAAGTCTGAGTCTGTAGAACGTACTGTAGTTCGCATGAGTCAGGCTGCCCCCAGCGCCGTCCCGTGGCTGGGGGCGCCGACCCTGACCGCTCCCCTCCCGCCGGGAGGTCCTTGCTCCGGTTCGCTCCGGCCGCTCAGCCGGTGCTCAGTCGGCGGTCGCCTCCCAGGGATCGGTCCGGACCCGACGCGCTGAGTTCATCGCCCGGTCGCTCAGCCCGATACCGGCGCCAACACCGCGGGCCCGAGCAGCAGCTCCCCGCGCACACCGCCGTGGACGGTCCGCGCCGCCACGATGGCCCAGGCACACAGCAGGCCCGCGTAGGCCACCACCGCGGCCACGGCAAAGGCGGGGAGCCCCGTGTGGAGAGCCAGCCCACTCGTCCCCGTGACATAGGTCCCCACCGGAAAGGTGAAGCTCCACCACGTGAGCGCGAAGGGGAAACCACGCCGGACGGCGCGCACTGTCAAGAGCACCGCCAAGGCCACCCACATGGTGGCGAACCCCCACACCGGAACCCCATACAAGACCGCCATCACGTCCATCCCGCTGGCGATCTGGGGAGGCAGTGCC
This sequence comes from bacterium, assembly GCA_021817025.1. Next base: position 4,125 of record JAKAWF010000288.1, on the reverse strand, counting down.
AGATGGGCGGCGTTTCCCAGCAACGACGCGGCGGTGATGGACTGGCCCAGGGGCCCGAGCACGATCCAAAGAGTGGCCGAGCGGGCGGTACCCGGGTCCCCGTGGTGGACGAGCCGCGACCAGATCAGGGTGATGACTATCAGGGAGACGACCAGGGTCATCCCGAACATCGCGTACAGGCCGTAGACGAACGTCGCCCGGAGTGCCCCGGCCGCCACATGCGAGATCAGCACGGCCCCCGTGGCAGCCGACACCATGGGAGGCACGATTGGCATGATCCAGCCTCCAAACGCCCCGTCGGCCCCGATGTCATGGTGGGTGAACATCAGGTACGGAATGGCGACCGCGGTGATCAGCCCCAAGATGGTGCCCGTCCCCCACAGCGCCCAGTCGAGGTCCACTGCCAAAGGGAGACCCAGCCAGGTTTTCCCCACCAGGACAGCCCCGGCGCCGACTGTGAGCAGCGCCATCGGGGGGGCGCCGTAGAACTGAGCCATCGTGGGGTCGTAGGCATGGCTGCGCGCCACCGAGGGGTGGAGCAGCCAGTGCAGGGCGACCGCCACTGTCAAGGCTCCGAGCAGGAGGATGTCCACCCCCCACACCGCCAGCGCGAAAACGCGCAGGAACGCCGCGTGCCAGGGAAGGGTCATGGCCGCGTTGGCGACGATCCCCGTGCCCATGACGGACGCGTACCAGTTGGGGCCGACATAGCCGACTATCTGTTCTGGCGCGTCCACGGATGACAGCAGCCAGGGGAGGCGCCGACGCGTCCTGGACACGACCTGAGCTGTGGACTTCATACCCAGACGGTACGAGGGATCCCCGAGCTGCGGTAGAGGGGAAATGGCTAAGGACCCCATAGCCCCCTCCTATACCCTTGCCCCGCCCACTTCAGTCGAGCCCATGTCCATGCACGATATAGAGGAGAGCACGGGCGACCGGATCTGTCGGCGGATTCCCGCGCCAGACGGTCCTGAGGGCGCGAGCCACCGGGAAACCCGCCACCGGGATCTGCACCAGGCGCTGGGCGCGGATGTCCTCCCCCACCGAGAGGACGCTCAGGATGGCCACCGCCCGCCCCATCGCCAAGGCCGCCCGCGCCGCCACGGATGACTGCACCTCGATCAGGGCGCCCTGCTGGGACAGGTCTCCCAGCACGGTTTCCGCGGCGGCACGGGTGCCGGATCCCGGCTCGCGGACGATGAAGGGGGCGGCCAGGAGATCCCTGGCCGCCACCGTGCCCCCCGCCTCACTCCAGGGGTGGGCGCGGCCCGCGACCGCGACCACCTCGTCGGTGGCGAAGGTGCGGGTCGTGAGTGAGGGCGGGGCATCGGGACTCTCGATGAAGCCCAAAGCCGCCTCTCCCGACGCCACCCGGGCGCAGACGGCCGCGGAATTCCCGACGAACGAATAGACATCCGCCGCCGGCATGCGCTCTGACAGCGCCGCCAGCCACGTCGGCAACAGATGCTCCGCGATGGTGAGACTGGCCGCCACCAGCAGGGGATTCACGGTGGCGTGGGAGAGGGATCCGATGGCGGCGGTCATGCCGTCAAGAGCGCTCACGACCTCCCCTGCCCACCCCGCGATCAGCCGTCCCGCGGGAGTCAATCGACTTCCCGCCGACCGTCGCTCTATCAGAGCCGTCCCGACGATCGCCTCAAATCGTCGCAGCCGCGCGCTCGCCGACGGCTGCGCCATGTGCATGGCGGCCGCCGCCCGGCTGATGCTGCCGTGCGCTTCAAGCGCGAGGAGCAACCGGATGCTGATCAGATCCAGCGCGTCCGGCGATGGCCGGCGGAGACAGCTGCTCGAGCCGGCACCGATGTGCCGACGGCCTCCAGGGTCACCCGGCGCCTCGGCCGGAGGCTGGGTCATGGGTTCTTCCCCCTCCATCGGCCCAACCCCAGCGTCGCAGCGCGCCGCTGGTCGGCACTCCTATTTCCGCAATTATCCACCGTCCCCGGGCCTGATAGGTCGCGCGTGTCCCGCGGCCGTTTCCAATGTCGCTGTGCCGGTTGGGACCTGGGGGTCGGGAACTGGTCCGCTGGTGATGAGCGGTGGGGCGCGTACGGACGATCGGGAGCGTACGTTGGCGAAGTGAACCTGAAGGAATGGCCAAGGCGCAGGTGGTTGCGAACAGTTGCTCGTACGACACTCTATAGTGGGCGGAGATGAACGTGAAGGAGCGGGCGAGGCTGCAAGGGATTCATCCGGTGACCGCGTACCGTTGGTTCCGAGCTGGAGAGCTGCCGGTGCCGGCGGGCCGCGTCGGTGGCCCGATCCCGGTCGACGCTCCCGGTTCAGCCGCCGCCACTGGCGGCGTCGCCGTCTCCGCCCGCGTCTTCTCGGCGGAGAAGCCGGCCGACCTCGACCGGCGGGTGGCCCGGGTCACCGCGGGGGCGAGGGGCTCTCGGGGGGTCGGGTGATCACCTGTGTGGGCTCCGCGCGCAGCGGCGCAAGTTCCGCGCGCTGCCGCGGGATGAGTCGGGGGCCACGATCGCGGTGGAGCATCGGGACCGGTTTGCCCGCTTCGGAGCGGCATGCGTGGAGGCCGCGCTGTCGGCGCGGGGAGGCCGGCTGTTGGGGGTGGACCCAGCCGAGGGTGACGACGACCTGGGGCGGGACATGACCGAGCTCCTCACCTCGATGTGCGCCCGGCGCGCCGTGGAACTCGCCTGTGATTCCGAGGTGCTGGCGTGACAGTGGAGGCCCGTACCGCCAAAGCGGCGGCCAGGATCGCCGCTGCCAGCGGCGGGGTGCATCCACCTGCCCAAGCGCCGGGCAAACTGTCGCGCCGGGTGAGGCTGACCGGCGATTTCGAGGCTCACCGGGCGGCGGTCGAGGCCGTGACCGTCTGGTTCGGTCTCTGCACCGATGACGGCGCCCCGGCGCCCTCTGGCTGGACCGTGACGGGGGCGAGCTTCGAGGTGCAGTGGCCCAAGGAATCTCCCCCGGTGGCAACGGTGCTCCCCGGGTGGGTGTCACCGGCGGGGCTTACCCCGCAACGCCCATGTCACTGCGGTCGCACCTCGCGGCGAGGCCGGTCGCAAGATGCTCCCCTTGGAGTTGCGGAGATGCCCCGGGCCAGGGTGGTACCATATGTCGTACCTGTTCTGGAGGTGCGATTGATGACCGTGACGGCAAGCGACGCAAGGAAGCGCCTCTTCCCATTGATCGAGCAGGTCAACAACGACCGGCAGCCCGTAGAGATCACCTCCAAGCGCGGTGACGCAGTGCTGCTCTCTCGGGCCGACTTCGATGCTCTGCAAGAGACCGCCTGGCTGCTTCGGGTCCCCGCCAATGCCCGCTGGCTGCTGGAGAGCCTTGCCCAGGCTCGTGATGGAGAGCGCTTCGAGCACGAGCGAGAGTAGTGCGGCTGGTCTTCACGCCGCACGGCTGGGAGGACTATGTCTACTGGCAGTCCGCCGACCGCACGATGGTCCGGCGGGTCAACCGGCTCCTCGACGAGATGCTGCGCGACCCCTTCAACGGCATTGGTAAGCCGGAGCCGCTCCGTCACATCCTCCAGGGATGCTGGTCCCGTCGCGTTGACGACGAACACCGGCTGGTCTATCTGGTAGATGGAGACGAGATCGTGGTACCGCAGCTGCGCTACCACTACGAGCCGTGATCAACGGTCTGACGCGGCCGGGAGCCCCGGCGACCCTGAGTTGGCGAGGTCGGCCGCTCGGCTCACCGGAGTTCCCGTGTCCCAGCCCCACGCCGCCGGCAGCATCAAGGCGCGCGCCATGGCATCCATCTCTCGATTGACGCTCGCATTGAGGCCAGGCGCGTGCAAGAGTAGCGCGTAGGCGGTGATCGAGCCGTCCGATGGCTCGGGGGCGGCAACGGTGGCAGCCTTCCTGCGGTCACGATGGACTACCGTTGCCACACAGTGAACTCTAGTAAGCCCACTGCTAGTGGCACCCCTTCTCGGGGTTCCTCTCCCGTTGCCGGGATCGGTTCTGGCCTCACCGTGGAACGCGCACCGCCGAGGCAGTGGTCTTACATCCGCTCTCCAGGCGCCGAGTGTCTGGCGTCCGAACCGCCGCCTGTACCGTCCGAGGACGGCCCGGGAACGAACGGGGCCGCGGCGTCAACTGCACCGCTTGGGCTGGCAAT
>JAKAWF010000287.1 GCA_021817025.1 bacterium | reverse complement strand
CCAGACGGAATCCGGCTCTGTAGAAGACCCCCACCCCGACTGTGGGTGAGGACCGCTCGGAGCTGAGCACGACCTCGAGGCCGTTGTCCAGGAAGTAGCTGACGAGCTCGGGGGGGCTGACCGAGACCGAGCTAGCGCCGCCTGCTTTTGGACCCATGGCCTCAGATCCTACCAATGGCGGCATTCCTCGCATCGGAGGTGGCGGAGGGGAGCGGACCCGACTGGGTTCCACCGGACCTTGGCAAGTTCAGCGATCTTCGCGTATCCGGCCTCCGGCGCGACTTGGGTCGAAATGCCGCCGGCCATCTCCGGCCCGGACACCAAACGGCCTTCTTGTAACGATCTCCTGAAGGCAGCCGTCCCATCCCGTCATGGCGCCTCGCCACCTGGTAACGTCCATCGGCGGAAGGGAGATTGGCACCGGCTGGCCCTGTGCAGCATATGCCAGATGGGCCATGGGCAAGGTCGCTGGCCGAGCACAGATTCGGCAGGAGAGGATGGGTTTGGTGGACGGCCGACCGGTGCCGAGCGCACCGGCACACATGGCGGAGCGAACGCAGCCGGTGCAGCGGGCGAAGCCTTGGCAAGAGCCGCCAGGGATGGCCGTCGTCGGATCCCGTCTTTGGCCCAGAGCTTCTCGGACTCGTCGTCGGCGTCAGACGTTCGCAAGACGGCGCCGGCTGGCGCCAACTTCCTTGCATTGGCCGCCAACGGGCATCACTGCTGGTTGCGGCGGAGACCCCACCATCTCAAGGCGACCGTGCGATCCCACCGTCGGCGCCACCATGGAGTGGAGGGCCAAGGCGGCGACCCGACATCCAGAAGAATTGAACGCCGCCAGGGTCTCGCCTCCGGGTCACAACCACGCTCGTTCACCTCTGGAACGGCCAGGGGAGCTCCCCTCGCCGGCCGCTCTCAACGGGTTCGGGCGCCAACCCAGTGCGGCGAGGTCGGCCGCCAACTGGGGCGCCGAATCCAGGCTGATTGAGCCAAGCTGGGCCCAAACCCGTCATCGCTCACTCCCCGAGGTGCTGTGTCTGCCGGGCAACTCGATCCCCACGGGCCGAGCCGTGCGAGTCCAGGACTCCCTGAGGTTGCAATTGCCACCAGAGCGCGGGTTGTGAGGCTATCGTCGCCCGCCTCAGAGGGGAGGGTAGTGGCTGGCTGCTCCTGCCTCGTGCTGGCTTCGGCGCTCTCCCGGATCGTCTCGCTGGCCGTAGCCCAGCGATTGGGCCCAAATCTGCTGGGACTCCGGGTCGCGGACCCCAGCCGCATGGGACGGCGGTCAGCACTTATAAGAGGTGTCGGCTCCCGTGGAGTCCTCATCCTGGCCGGTGCTGTCGGGGCGGCTGGGGTCGCATTGACTCCGGCGGCGGTGCTGGCCGCTCCACCAGGTGGTCCGGCGACCCACTCCACCCCCGCCGGTTCCGTTTCCGCAGGCGGCGTGTCCGGACCAGCGACGACCAGCAGCTTCACCTGCTCGATCGGGGGGACGCTGAGCACGATTCAGCCCGTCGCCAACGTGGCACCCGACCCCGTGCTGGGAGCAGGGGCCACCCCATTCCTAGGCGAGCCCACGATAGCCACCACCCCGTCCAACCTGCCGGCCGGAGTGCTCGGCATCACCGCACCCGGGGCCACCACCGGCACCGTCTCCAGCCCGGCCGCGACCTTCGCCGCCGGATTCGCCGATGAGACAGAGCTGTATGAAGTTCCCAACACGGCCAGTGCAGGGACCGCGCCGGCTGGGTCACCCGGAGCCTTCGACAGCTCTCAGGGAGCCCCACTGAACGCCCTGCCGTCCGGAACGATCACGGTCGCGGGAGCGACCTACAGCGGCCCTGGGCTTCCCTATGCGCAGGTTTTCCCGCTCCTGAATGGAACACCCAACTTCACTGATCCACTGATACCAGGAGGCATCCCGACCAGCGTCTACTACCAGAGCTACTCCAACAACCCGAGCGCCTGGATGCCGGGCGGCGAGCAGCCACCATCGTTGTGTGGGGGCAGTCACGAGTACACGGTCATCACCTTCGACACCGCGCCATATGTTGGCCGGGAGCTGACCGCCGGACAGCCATACGGTGCCTATCTGCTGCTGCGGGACACCGACACCTCCGGGCCCCTGTCCAACCACCTCTGGTACTTCCAGGCGGCCGCACCGCCTCCGCCGCAGCCGACCGTCGCGGTCACCGTGACCAACGACGCTGCCGGCCAGGGGGTCTACCAGCAGACGGAGACGGCACCCGCGGCGGGCGAGAGCGTGCCCTTTCAGGTGACGGTCACCAACACCAGCTCGGTCGAGGAGACGATAGGGACTGTCACCGAGGGGTACGGTGGCCCCTCCACTCAGGTGTGCCAGGAGAATCTGGGCCAGATCCTGAGCCCAGGTGGCTCCGTCGCTTGCGAATTCACTCTGAGCGCCTTCTCGCCGCCGGCAGGAGAAACACTGACTGACACCGTGACGGTCAGTGTCGGCCAGTCCGGCGTGCCCAGCACCTCTGGCAGGGGGCAGGGGTGGTCGTCCGTCACCACTGCTGACGCTCCCGGACCGCCCAGCCCCTCGGTCGTGGTGGACACGACCAATGACGCGGCTGGTACCGGCTACTCGAAGGTTGAGGAGGCCAGGGTGGCGGGCGCGGCCGTCCCCTTTCAGGTGACGATTCAGAACAGCAGTGCCGTGATAGAGCAGATCTCGTCCATGTCGATCAGCTATGGCACCACCACCGAGCCGGTCTGTTCTTCGGACGTAGGGCTACAGCTAACCGCCGCAACCTCTGTCACCTGTCGATTCCTCCTTAGCGACTTCGCTCCGCCAGCGGGCCATAGTCTCGTGGGCGTGGTCACTGTCGTGGTGGCTGAGCAGGGCGATCCGGCCGACAGTGCAACTGGTTTCAGCGGCTCGACGGTGACGACTGCACCGACCCCGGTTGCCCTCGCTGTCTCCGTCGCGAACAGCAACGACGCGGCCGGCCAGGGTGTCTACCTCAAGACCGAGGTCGCTCCAAAGGCCGGCGAAGGTGTCCCGTTCCGGGTCGCCATCAGGAACGGCGGCGCGGCGGCGGAGGAGATCAGCGGGATCTCGGATCACTTCGGAGGGACCAGCCTGAACGAGTGCCCAGGGATGGTGGGGCAGACGCTGAACGTGGGGCAGACGCTCTACTGCAGCTTCACAATCCCGGGCTACGCTCCGGCGGCCGGTCAGAGCCGGATCGACACCGTCACGGTGGATGTCTCCCAGCCCGGCAACCCGGTGAACACGGCTTCTGGGGCTGGCAGCTCCACGGTCAAGACCGCTGCCCCGGTCCTTTCGGTGACGACCACCGTCAGCTCCACGACCGCGGTGTCCGGCCAGACTCTCACCTACACCATCCGGGTCACCAACACTGGCGCCGCGCCCGCCCAGGACGTCCTGGTCAAGGATGTTCTCTCCGGGACAGCCGGCTTCACGGTCAACGACGGCACCGGCGGCAGCGCCGATTCCTTCGCGGGCCGCCCCGTCGAGCCAGTGACCAAGACCGCAGTCGGTGCCTACCAGTGGACCTACCAGGCTCTGGCAGCGGGCGGAGGGGCCGCGGTAGTTGTCTACACGGTCACGGTTCGCAGACCCGCCAGCGCCTCTGGGAACCTGGGAGGCGAAGTCGAACTCACGGATACCGTCTCGATTGCTGCTGCGGCCGGCTGTACCTCCACGAGCTGCAGATCCGTCAGCACGACTTACGTCGCGGTGCCGGCGGGATCGGTCCAGGGGGCCAGTACGACCTCTCCGGCAGTTCCGGGCACCGGAGCGAACCTCGACCCCGAGGCTGGCGGCGCCCTAATCCTGGTCGGGATAACACTGATCGGCCTCGGGGCCCGTCTCTGTATGCCCCGCAGGTGCCTGCCCCCAGCGATCAGTAGGGCAACTTCGGATCGGGGTCTTGGCGTGAATCACCGAGACCTAAGTGCCCCCGACCGCGACATGTCCCTGTCGGTGGTGCTCGGTGGACCAGCGAACCCGGTTGTGTTGGGTCGCGGAACGCTTGTTGCCTTTGCCACAGATCGTTTGCCAAGCCAACCAGCGCTTGGAACCATGCGTCGGGCGCGATTACCTGGCTGAGGGATTGGGGACCGGTGTCGGGGAAACCCGCGCTAACTTCACGAGGTGGTGGATGCGCTGATCCTGGCCTCGTGGCTTGGTCGGACACGACCGGACCATCTGCCTCCTCTCCAGACCCAGCCCTGATCGGCTACCTGAGCATCGATGTTGGTCTGGCTCGTCCCCACCGTCGATTGACCTTAGGCATCTGGGGAGAATCTGACGTTTCGGTTACAAGACTATGGGTGCTTCGTGAGACCAGACGACAGTTTAGGCAATATTTCTGCGATGGTGTTACCATCTGCGATGGGCGCGTGACGGATAGGCGCCTCCACAGGCTACTCCTCATCCGGTGCAGGGCCAGCTAGCCGACAGCTGGCTTCAGCTCAGAAGACGCTTCTTTGGGGAAGTCGGCGGCCAGTCGGCTTAGTTGGGAGACCCTCAATGAGATGGATCGGTAGTCGCGGCTCCACGGTCGGCACCGACCACCACAGCGTCTTGGTCCGCGGCCTGGTCCTGGGGGGACTCCTCATGTGGCTGTCTGGGTTGGTCATGAGCGCTGGCGCTGTGGTCGATGCTCAACAGTCTCCCACGTGCCTTCAGCCGACTGGAAGCGGGCTCTACAAGTCCATCTGCACTACGTCTGGTGGCGCGGCGACGGATCCGGCCACTGGCCTACTTCAGATCCCCGTCGCAGCGGGACAAGCGGTGCAAGTGGCGGATGCGTTTCAAGCCTTGCCCGATGGCCCAGGGGCTCTGAAGAACCGCTTTTACCAGGGCACCTACCTGATGGTGCTGGATTGTGGGTCGACGGGATCAGCCACGCCTACGTCCTACACCGTAGCGGGAGGCGGGGCCTTCCCAA
>JAKAWF010000286.1 GCA_021817025.1 bacterium | reverse complement strand
GCCCATGGTCCGACGGACCGCAGCACAAGCCCGTTGCGGACCTCCATGGTCGGTCCAGATCGCCTGCAGCAATGTCACAGTCTCCATCGCGGTTGTGCGCGTCCCGAGGTCGGGGGCCAATGCTGCGCTGGCGGCGAGCCTCCTCCTGACCTCGCCCTCCGAAGGCGGGCCGTCGCTCTCTGGATCATGGCCTGCCAGTGCTCGGTAGTCGGAGAAGCCGACGTCGCGCGCCAGCTGGTTCAACATGCCTCGGATGTCGCTTGTGATCAGCGTACGAGCCATGCCGAGCCTGCGGGTGTTGGCGTTGATCTCGTCAAGCCCCACGACCGCGATGAGCTCGTCGGTCGCCACGTTGTCGCTCACGGTCAGCATCGCAACTACCAGGTCACGCACCGACATCGACACGTCGTCCTGCATCAGCGAAATACCGACGGGTCCGGGCGTCCGGTCCTCCCTACGCATCCTCCTGTAAGCACAGCCATCGACGGAACCGGCGGCGATCGAGCTCTCCACGGTGAGGGCCACCTGGATCTTCATCACCGAGGCCGGCGTGACGAGGTCGTCTTCGTGGAAGCCAGCACCAGGTCCGCCAGCGACAGGCGCGGCGTAGGCGGCACCCATCAACCCAAGCTGCTCAAACACCGCGGCGGCATCCATCAGCCCAGTATCGCAAGCGACCGCCCGTCCTACGCTCCGACCCCTTGAGAAGGGTCCAGTTGGGATGCGAGCTCTTGAGAGTGCGCCGGCTCGCCGGCATGCCGGTGAGCCGGTGGACGACTCCCGAATCCCAATTTCAACGTGCCCCAGCAAATGGGGACGGAGACTGTGGACGATGGCGACTGTGGACACGACCACGGGGCGCCGGCAAGGCCCAAAGGGAGATCGAACCGGTGGTACCGGGGATGGGATTCGAACCCATACGGACTTGCGTCCGGCGGTTTTTAAGACCGCTGCGGCTACCGTTACGCCACCCCGGCATTGGGGATCAAACAGCTGGTCTTGGAGTCGTCAACCCTACCTCGTACCGCTACCTGCTCCAGCCGACACGCCCAACTCTCCCCGGTCGCTGCCCGGATGGCTTCTGCCGCATTCTGACGCCCGGGCTCACTGACGTGGGAGTATAGGTCCAGGGTGATGACCACCGTGGTGCGCGTGTGGCCACGCCGTTCGCAAGGGGGTCGGCCGTGTTCATTGCCCGGCGCACGCCGACGCCGATCCCTCGCTCTCCCTCAGTCAGGCACACGGGACCGTTCTAGTGCATTGTCAAACCGGCTGCAGCCAAGAGTCTGTCATCGCGGCGCTGGTGGAGCGCGGGCTCTGGGGATCGCCGCCGACCAAGAACGGCCACGTCGCAATCCGTCCGGTGGTCAAGGACTACCCGGTCAAGGACTGCACCGGGCGGCTTGTGGCCGTCCACCGACGGATCGAGCAGGCGAACGGCAAGAGATTTGCGTGGCTCATATATCCCCGTGTTGGGTCAGTCAGACTGCTGCTGACCTGACGGGGAGACCGGCGTTCGGCTATTCGGGTGAGACCGGTGGGCCTAGTATCCGGCCCTCGTCCTCCGTCGGTGAACGGTGATTGGGACCCTCCGGCGGCGACCGGTGATAGGGGATCAGCAGACGTGAGACGAAGGGCGGCGAGGACCCCGATGAGGTCGTCTATCCACAGTGGGAGGGCGGCATGAGCGTAGTCGGGATCGACATCGGAAAGAGCCAGCATGTGGCGGCGGTGTGCCGGGACCAAGCCCAGGAAGCGGAGCGCGAGGTGCTGCGTTTGGGGTCGGGTCGGGGCGGCTTCGAGTTGCTCGACGCCTGGATGGACCGGCAGGGAGAGGTATCGCTGGTGGTGATGGAGTCGAGCGGCCACTACTGGATGCCGCTGGCCAGCCACCTGAAGTCCCAGGGCCGGAGACTTGGCAGGCCGACCCGCCGGACCTCGGCTGGCACACACGCCCCGGTGAAGACCCCCGGCCGGACCTGCCCGGCACCGAGCTGTGGGCTGCGCTGCTGCAGCTTGCCCGGGGCGACGCGGACGATCCGCGGGGGGTCTATGGATGGCTGCTGGGTGCCCGGGCCTGCGGTGCCGTCCTAGAGTGGCGCCACAGGCGCTGGAAGCTGGCACCGACGCCCGATCCCACCGAGCGGATCTCCATCTGGGCGACTCGCACTCACTGGAACCGAGACGCAGCAATCTGGCTGAAGCCCAAGAGCCAGGAGATCGTGGCTCTCATGCGGCTGCTGTCAGTACCCGCAGAGGCCCGGCGATGATCGCCTTCACGGTCGCGAGCGATCCGGTGGCGACCCCACGGCCCAGAGCCGCCGCCCATGGCTAACAGGCGCACCGGCACCAGCCTCGCCCCCTCTGGCCGCAACACCCTACTCACCCCTGCCCTGCAGCGGCAGATCTGCGACAGCGTTCGCTCGGGCAACTGGCTTGAGACAGCGGCCCAGGCGGCGGGAATCGACCGGGACACCCTCTTCTCCTGGAAGCGCAAAGGCAGAACGGATGTTGAGGAGGGGCGGACGAGTTCGATATACGCCGAGTTTGTCAATCCCATCGCGCGCGCGGAAGCTGAGTGTGAGGCGGCCGGCCTGGCCCGCATCCGCGGGGCGGCCGAGCGAGACTGGCGCGCCGCAGCGTGGTACTTGGAGCGTCGCCACCCAGAGCGTTGGACGCTAAACCAGACAGTGAAGGTCGAAGAGGCAAAGATGGACGGCCGGATCACGACGGAGTTCATCCTGTCGCCGGAGGCGCCGACGATCGTGACCGCCCTGCTCGACGCTTTCGAGCGCGACGTGAAGCCGAAGCTCTTGGCGGATCAGGACGATGCCCGACGGTGACGCGGCGGTCCAAGCGGCCGCGGTGGGGCGGTATGGTCCTTCCATGGAAGCCAGCTCGCGGTTGTACCGCAGGGTCGTCGCCGACGCTCGCGACGGGCTACAGCGCGTTCTCGAAGCGATCCGGGTCGGCGGGCTGACCGCTGGCTCCGGCTACGTGGCCAGGTTGGAGGGTGCGATAGCTGCCTTGGACACCGTGTTGTAGGAGCGGGACCCGTCGTCGAAGTGGCCAACGTGACTTGGCCGCTTCGCTCCGGTGTTCCAAGCCCTGCAAGGTACCGTCCCGAGATGCTGACTCCTCCCAGCCGTCCTCACTTCGCGACGCCAAGCTCGATGCCATCCGCGTCTTGACGCAGGGCAGTGCCGGTGCTATACCGGCAGCCTCAGGACGCCCCTTGGCGCCAGAGTGAGGAGGGACGATCGCAATGGCCACATTTGTGTCACTAGTGAACTGGACCGACAAGGGCATCGCCGCCTTCAAGGAGTCGCCCGGAAGGGCGGCCCGCGTGGCAGAGCTGGCCAGCAAACACGGCGGGCGGATGGTCAATCTGTATTGGACGGTAGGGCCGTACGATCTGGTCGGCGTGTTCGACATGCCGGACGCCGAGAGCCTCACAGCGATGGCGCTGGAGATCGGCGCCGTGGGGAGTGTACGTACCACCACCCTGCGAGCATTCAACGAGGATGAGTTCAAGCAGATCGTCGCGAAGACGGGCTGATGGTCACCGGGCGATGTCGGCCCCCCGCCGCCGTCGCCCGGGCCAAGTGAACAGGCGCGGCCGCCGCCTACGCCGCTCATCCCGAGCGCTTTATCCGCAAGCCCCCCGAACCTCCGCGCCTTCCGGATGCCGCCTGGATTAACCGCCCCACTCAGGAGGTCGCCTGACCACAGACTTTCGCCACTACGCCTGTCTCAAACCCCTTGACATTTTCCGCCCTCTATGAACTCAGATATTCAGGTTGGATGCCTGTCTCACCTCATCTTGACACAGAGGGCCGCGGCCCTGAAACTCCCCATCTCCAGGTAGGCGTCGATGATGTTTAATTGCTCCCTCGTACTCTTCACTGGGCCCTCCGGGTGGAGTGGTGGCTTAGGCACCTCCACTTGCCAACCCCGGGGGTCCCTCTCGTTCCGGCTCAGCTCCGCCGAGGGCGCTTACTTTTCTTGGCCATATCCTCTTACTTTGACTTGGCCACGGACACCACCCCCGGGTTTCCGCACATCTGGGAGGGGTTTCAGCTCCCCCACCCGTGGGTCAGTGGTAGCAGGCTGAGGGGACGGCGAGGAGATCGAGAAGCTGCTGTTGGAGGGGGGTGAGCTCTGGGGAGAAGGTCTGGATGAGGTGCCCGGCGGGGTCGGTGAGCCGATGCCGGGCAACCCCGTTGAAGACCTGGATGATGCGCTCGGCGCTGGGGGCGATGGCGCTGCGGTCTTCGGGGTAGAGCGGCAGACTGGGCAGTTGGCGGCGGTTCATCTCGCGGCGGATCTGCAACTCCATGAGGGCCTGCAGCAGGAGGGCGATGAAGTGGCAGGTCATGAGGCCCTCGATGCGGGCAGGATCACGCAGGAAGACCGGAGCCACCGCCTGGTCGCCCTTGAGCAGGTGGTGGCGGCGCTCCAGGTGAGGCTGGTGCTTGTAGGCCACCAAGAGATCGGCAGCGGGCAGCTCCCGGTCGTTGGTAACCAGCGGCCAGCAGCCGTCGGAGCAGGCGTCTTTGGCCACCAGGTCCTCGCGGACCAGGAAGTGGAGGCGGTGTCTGGTGGTGGCGATGCGCCGGTAGCGAGTGTTGCGCCCCGGCCGGCCCCGGCTCTCCTGGCGGTGGCGGATCTCGGTCACCTGCTGGATCTCGTAGCCCACCCAGCGGCTGGCCGAGCATTCCTCCAGCGCCTGGTCCGCCTCGGCGGCGATCGAGACCCGGTCGCGTAGGCGGGTGCGCGGTGAGAGCAGCCGCTGGTTGAGGGCGTCCAGGGCGGCAATGCCGTCAGCGATGCGCCGCTGGCGGGTCTCGGCGTCACGGTCCCGCTTGCCACTGGACCGCACCCAGATCACGCGGTAGCCCTCGCTGGAGGGCCAGGGCGCCGGAGCCACGGAGTAGATGTCTTCGGGGTCGT
>JAKAWF010000285.1 GCA_021817025.1 bacterium | reverse complement strand
CGGGCGCGGCGGCGGTCCACCAGCGCCTCCTTGAGGGTGTCGCTGCGCTGGTGGTAGATGCGGAAGCGCTTGCTCAGCCCCTCCACCAGAATCGGCGGCTGGGCCATCAGATCTCCTCTGCGAAGCGCCGCCGCAGGCGCCGGAACACGCGCAGGCCGAGCCAGATCAGGACCACCGCCAGCACCGTGGAGTAGATCAGCCCGTGCCAGTGCTGAGGCCAGCGGTTGAAGAGGAAGACGTCCTGGAACGACACTGTGATCCAGGTCATGGGATTGGCGTAGACCACGATGTGGGCCAGGAAACCGACCCGGCCCCGGGCGAAGAACCCCTGGTAGTGGGAGAGCGGCCAGATCACCGGGGTGAGGTAGAACCAGACCATGGTGGCGAGGTTGATGATGTACTGGAGATCGCGGAAGTAGACGCTGGCGGCGGCCAGCATCAGGCCCAGGCCCAGCGCCAGCCCGAAGGCCACCAGGATCAGGCCCGGAACCGCCAGCAGGGGCAGCCCGACCGACTGCTTGGCGAGCAGCATGAACGGCACCAGCAGGATCAGGCTGATCAGGAAGTTGACCAGAGCCGCGATTACAGTTGAGATGGTCAGCAGCATCCACGGGAAGGCCACCTTGCGGATCACCCCGGCGTTGGCGATGATGCTGCTGGCGGCCATCACCAGGGCCTGGGAGAAGAAGGTCCAGGGCAGCAGCCCGGAGAGGATGAAGACCGCGTAGGACTTGCCGCTCGGGCCCTTGATCCCGATGATGTCCCCGAAGACCACCGCATACACCAGCATGAACACCAGCGGGTTGAGCAGGGTCCAGCCGATCCCCAGGACCGAACCGTGATATCGGGCCCGGACGTCGCGCCGGACGAGCTCCCAGAGAAGCTCCAGCCGGCGGGCGATGGGGCCGGATTGAGGAGCCCTCGGACGGGAGACTGAACCGGGCTCCCGGAGGACTTGGGTGCTGGCCACGGACTCCGAGTCTAACAGGGGCTGGAAGTCACTCTTGGACCTTCCAGATGGGCGCCCGCAGCTTGAGCTCGTCGATCACATAGGTGCACGCCTCCAGGGCCTGGTGGCGGTGGGCGGCGCTTACGACCACCGCCACCGAGGCCACCCCCCGCTCCACCCTGCCGGTGCGATGATGCACCAGCACCTGCCCCACCCCCTCCGCCCGTCTGGCCTCGGCGACGATCAGAGCCAGCTCCCGCTCCGCCATCTCCGGGTAGGCCTCGTAGACGAGGTGGGACACCCCCACCCCCTGATCGGGGTCCCGCACCACACCCAGGAAGGTGGCGATGGCCCCGACCCCAGTCAGATCGAGGCCCGCCTGCATGGCCGCCAGGTCGATCACCTCCTGACCGACCCGGATAGGGGCCACCTCCCCGCCGGATCCCCCTGAGACGGGCGGGATGAAGGCCAGCTCGTCGCCGGGGCCGACCGGATCCGTCCAGTCGACGTAGCTCTGGTTGAGGGCCGGGCGGACCGCCCCCCGCCAGGAGGCGAGCTCGGGATGAGCCGAGCAGAGCTGCTGCCAGCACACCTCCACCGAGGTCGGCGGGATCACGGTCAGCTCCAGCCGCGAGGCGCCGGCGGCCTGGCGGAGGGAGGCGAACAGGAGGATGCGGACGGGAGCCTCTGCCATGGGTCCCACGGTAGCAAGCGACGGGCCTCAGCGACGGAAGATGTCGCGCTCCGCCGGCCGCTGCAGGACGTCCGCGCCCTCCTCTGGTCCCTCCCAGGTGAAGCCTCGCACGACCGCCAGCGGCACCTGATCGATCTTGCCCATCACCAGCTCGCCGATGCCGGCGATCTCGTCCGCAGTACCGATCGTGGACGCATGCAGCAAATAGCCCTGCTCGTCGCGCAGGCCCCGGTGATCGCTGAGCGCGGGCAGCCCCGCCGCCCCGATGGCGACGTTGACCGCCCCCTCCCGGAATGGCCGTCCGAAGGTGTCGGAGATGATCACGCCCAGCGGCCCCCCCTGGGCCAGATCCAGCCACGCCCGCCGGAGGCGGCCGGCGGAGAGGTCGGGACGCAGCGGCAGGCAGGTGACCAGTTCCCCTCCTCCGACGTTGCTGCGATCGACTCCCGAGTTGGCGCACACCAGGCCCTGGACGGTCTCCGTGATCAGCACCCCGGGCTCGGCGCGAATCACGCGCCGACTCTCCCTCAGGATCACCTCGACCATGCGCGGGTCCTGTCCCACCCGCTCGGCGAGAGCGAGCGCGGGATCGCCGGGATCCACTTCGGCCAGGCGCGAGACCCGGCCCTCGGCCTTGGAGACCACCTTGTGCGTGACCACCACCACATCCCAGGGCTCAAGCCCGCCAGTCGCCCGCAGGTGGCCCCGGCAGATCGTGCCCAGATCGTCACCCGCGCGGATCTCGGGGACACCCTCCACCCCCCAGGCGTGCAGGTGACGGGCTCGAACCGCCGGCCGTTCAGGTTCCGTCGCCGCTCCTCCAGGTTGAGCTGGCCGGCGCCTGACCCAACCTGGGGGAGAGCGCCCGCGCCCACGGCAAGATGGGGTGCGGAACCGGCAGGGAGCCGTCGCCAGGGTCCAGATCTCCCGGCCGGTCGATGTCCCAGGCGAGGCCGGGCAGGTGGCGAGCCGAGAAGCGCAGGCCGAGGGCACGGGCGATCCGCTGATGCCGATGCCTGGAGTCGGGTCCGAAGGAGTGCACCTGCAGGGTGGCAGGCCGCACCACCAACCCGTTGGTGCCGCGGCCGTCCCGGTCTGGGAAGACCACCATGGAAGCCCGGCGCATCGAGCTGGAGATGCGCAGCACAGCCAGCAGGTCTGCCTCGGTGACTCCGGGCAGGTCGGCCGCAATCGTGGCCAGCACGGTGGCTCCCCGCTCCAGGCACCACTGTGCCCCCGCCCTCACCGCGGCGCTCTGGCCGGCTCCGAGATCGGCCACGGTGGGCAGCCCGAGCCTCGAGCAGAAGTCGAGCAGACCCGGCTCGGACCCCACCACCACCACTTGTCCCACGGGCCAGGCAGCCGCTGCCAGGGCCACCACCCGGGTGGCCAGGGAGAGGCTCACCATCTGGCGTTCGCTGTCCCCCAACCGCAGGGCGAGCCGCTGCTTGCTGCCGGCTGAGAGCTTGACCGGGACGACCAGGAAGGGACGGACCCTCTGCCCGGCCCTCACCCGGGCGTGGGGGCCAAGGGCGTGGTCAGACCGGTGGCCGCCAGCACCGCCTCCGCCAGCCGTGCCCTGGCTGTCGCGTCCACCATCATGGTGTCGCAGACATGGGTCCTGATGCCCATGGCCTCGACCTCGGCCCGCCGCTCACGATCGAGCTCGTCGATGACCAAGAGCTGGATCAGGTCGCGGTAGCAGGCGGCGACCCCGGCGGGAGTGGCTGGTAGGCCCAGTGCCGCCAGCATCGCCACCGCCGGCCCCTTGACCGCCCGCCCGCTCACGATCGGGCTGACCGCCGCGACCGCGGCCGCCGCCGCCACCTGGGCACGGATCCCGGGCACGGCCAGGATCGGCCCGATCGAGATGACAGGATTGCTGGGTGCCAGCAGCACCAGATCGGCGTCCCGGATCGCGTCCATCACTCCGGGCCCGGGCTGAGCGCCCTCAGCGCCTCGAAATTCAAAGCTGGCGATCTCCGGCCGGCAGGCCTCCCGCACCAGATACTCCTGGAGGTGGAGGTCCCTGCCATCTCTGGTGTGGACCCGGGTGGTGACCGCCTGGTCCGTCATGGGCAGCAGCCGGATCGGTAGCCGGAGCCTCTCAGCCAGCTCCCTGGTCACCTCCGACAGGGGACGGCCGCACCGCAGGCGCTCGGTGCGCAGGATGTGGGTGGCCAGGTCCAGGTCCCCCAGCTGGAACCACGTCTCCGCCCCGAGACGTCCCAGCTGGCCGAGTGCCGCCCAGCTTTCGCCCCTGAGCCCCCAGCCGCGCTCGAGGTCACCTATCCCGGCCAGGGTGTAGCTGACCGAGTCCAGGTCGGGGCTGACGTGCAGCCCGTGGATGGTGAAGTCGTCGCCGGTGTTGCCGATGACCGTGATCTCAGCGGCGGGAGCAACCGCCACCAGGCCGGCCAGAAAGCGGGCGGCCCCGACCCCACCGGCCAGCACCACGATCCGGGCAGCGGTCAAGCGCCCCCCTGCCGCGCCGGCGCCACGGTGGACCCCCTGGGTGGCATGGCCGTAACTCGCGCCGGTGAGATCAGCCGGCGACCGCGAGAGCACGGAATGTGACCCCCGCGAAGAGCAGGGACCCCAAGCTCATGTACAGGGCTTCGGATCGGCGCGAGCGGCGCCGAGTCAGCACCCAAGCCACCGGGATGACCAGAGCGCTGATCGCGCCGTACATGAGGTGGAAGCCAAGGTTGTGGGGCCGGAACCCCCGGGCCAGCAGGATCAATCCCAAGAGGTCCTCGATCAGGACCACCGCCTCACAGAGAAGGAGAAACGCGCGCAGGCCAGACGAGGTCGCTCCGTTCCGGCGCCAACCCCAAGAACCCCAGACCGCTCCCACCAGACCGAGCGCGATCAGCGCGACGGCCAGCTTCTGATGGGTGGGGATCACGCCGCAGTCACCCTGCCGAGGGTCAAATCAGCCAGCGCTGCAGGACTTGGCGGCGCCAGCTCCATCACCCGCGTCGAAGGACTGCCCGCAGGAGCAGGTCTTGACCGCCTGGGGATTGTGGACGGTGAAGCCGCCCCCCATCAGACTGTCAACGTAGTCGATCTCGGCACCTTCCAGATAGGTGGCGCTGTAGGGGTCGACGAACACCTTGATCCCCTCTTGCTCAGCCACCTCGTCGTCCTCGGCGGGCGCGTCGTCAAAACCCATCCCGTAGCTGAACCCGGAGCATCCCCCGGCGTTGACGTAGACCCGAAGGCCCATGTTCTGGTTGTCCTGCTGCTCCAGCAACTGCTTCAACTGGCCGATAGCCTGCTCGGAAACGGTGATCATGTGCCACTTCCCTGTA
>JAKAWF010000284.1:4630-4964 GCA_021817025.1 bacterium | reverse complement strand
CGAAGGCGCTCCCCCGCCGCACCGGGTTCGTCGAAAGCGGAGGGGAGCAGATCTACTTCGAGGTCGTCGGCGAGGGAGGGGTGCCGATGGTTCTCAGCCACGGCGCCGGCGGTAATCACGCCGTGTGGTACCAGCAGGTGGCGCCGTTCGCTGCGGACCGCAAAGTGATCACGTGGGACCACCGGGGCTACGGCCGCTCCAGCGACCTCGCCGGGCTCTCGGGTCCGGAGGTCGCCGTCGGTGACCTCCTGGCGGTCCTCGACCATCTCGGCGTGGACCGAGCGGATCTGGTCGGCCAGTCCATGGGCGGTTGGACGACGGTAGGGGTCGCGCT
>JAKAWF010000284.1:0-4620 GCA_021817025.1 bacterium | reverse complement strand
CCCGCGATCGAGGCCGCGTGGGACCGCCGGCCCGCCGCCCGCTTCGAGGCCCCGGAGGTGCTCGGCGCGCACCGGGCGCTCGGGAGGGCCTTCAGCGAACGCCATCCCGAACGTGCGCACCTCTACCAGTCGCTGGGGAGGATGGGCAGTGCCGACCCGGCGGTCATGCCCCCGCGGCTGATGCAGGTCACCCACGAAGAGTCGGAGGCGGCCCGCCTGACCATGCCGGTGCTCTGCCTGGTGGGCGACGGCGACACCCTCATATCCCCGGCGGCGGTCCGGGCGCTCGCCGGCCTGCTACCCGACAGCCGGATCGTGGAACTGAGCGGGTGCGGCCACTCCCCATACTTCGAGGACCCCGAGGCATGGAACCTCGCGGTTCGCCGATTCCTCGACTCGCTCTGAGCCGCCGGGCCATCCGGCCTACTAACCGAGACCGTTCAGTACTTCGTCAGTGAGGGCTGCGGAAAGACGCGGCAACGCCCTTCTAGGTCGGTGAACTAAGTTGGACCAGTTCGACCCGGCCCCTGCCGACCTTGGCGATGATCTCGACCACAGACATCCCTCCGGCGAGAAGCTACGGCGACCATCCAGGAAATCACCAACCTTGCCAGATGCTCCTTGAGGAGTGGGCCTACGTCCGCCCCTATACGAGCAATGAGGCCCGGCTCCGCTTGCTATCCGCCTGGCTGCACCGCTACAACTGCCACCCCACCCACACCGCGCTTGGCGGCCTCCCTCCGGTGGCTCGTGTCAACAACCTACGTGGGAAGTACACGTAGCATGGCGCGCAGCGGGACCCGGAAGAGCGCCAGCACGCGCAGTTGGTCCACGAACGTCCCCGCCGATGGATACGGCGCTTGGGCCGCTCGCCGGTGCGCACCGCGGCATCTGGGGCGGCTCGCGAGTGCCGTGGGCCGCGCCCCTACCCGATCTGCGCCGCGCCTCCGAAGAGCGGCGTGCGCGTGCCAGACCCAATCCGGCGCTCGGTCTCCCCTATCCACCGGGGAAGAGCAGGACCGGCTTCACCGTGTGGCCGCTCAGCGAATCCTCGATCGCGTCGTTGACCTTTTCGAAGGGATAGGGGCGCACCAGGCGCTCGAAGGGGAAGTGCCCGGCTTGGTGCAGCTTCAGCAGGCGCTGGAGCCCCAGGGTACCCGAGAAGTCCCCTTGGATGATCCCTCGGACGGACTTGCCGCCCACCATGAGTGATCCAAGGGGAACACCCGGCTCGCCGCCACCGCCAGCAATTCCCAGCTGGCCGAGCACGGCGAGGGCTTGCACGGCGGCGAGCTGCAGTTCGCCAGACCCGGTGGTGTCGAGAATCGCGTCGCACCCTCCATCTGTGAGTTCGCGCAGCGTGTGGGCCAGGTCTGGGGTGGTGCCAGTGTCCACGGCATGGGACGCCCCCAGCTCCCTTGCTTGCGCGAGCCGAGAAGGCCTCTGGTCCACGGCCACGATGGTGCTCGCTCCCACCGTCCGGGCGGCCATCACCGCCGCCAGCCCCACCGGGCCCGTCCCCAGCACCGCCAGGCTGCACCCGGGGCCGACCGGGAGCACCTGGAGGACCGCACCGGCCCCAGTGACCATACCACAGGTGGTGGCGGCGAACAGCTGGAGAGGGAGCTCGTCACTCACCTTGAGCGCGTTGCGCTCGCTGGCGAGCGCATAGGTCGCGAAGGCCGACTGGCCGAAGAAGGAAGCCCGTATGGCTTCGCCGCCGATTCGCGCGCGCGTCGAGCCATCGGGTCGGACAGCTCCGAAGGTGCGCCGGGGGCCCTCCTCACAGTAGGCGGTCCGACCAGCTCGACAGCGGGCGCAGCGGCCGCAGAAGTCCGACACCAGGAGCACCCGGTCCCCCGGTGCCAGATCGCGCACCGCCGGGCCCACCTCGACAATCGTTCCGGCCCCCTCGTGGCCGAGAACGATGGGGAAGACGACCGACCCATAGCCGTCGCGGGCCTTGATGTCCGTGTGGCAGACGCCACAGGCGGCGATCCTGACCAGCACCTCGTCATCTCGAGGGTCGTCGAGCTCCATCTCCTCCAGCGAGAGCGGTGCGCCGCGTTCTCGGGCCACCGCGGCCACTGCCTTGACCAACTCCCACTCCTTCTATTGATCGCCCCGACGAGATCCCAGCCACCCGGGTGGATACGCGCTGCCACGGTCGACCCGAGTGAGACTACCGGAGGTGGCCGGTCAGCTGGACTCGCGGCGCGATCTGGGCGATCCGCCAGCCACCGCTACGCCAGGACCTGTCCCAACTTCAGTTGCCCAGAACGGGAACCGGAGGCCCGCTGGCGGGCAGGCAAGGGCGGCCCCCGGACCCGGCTCATACCGCGCGCGTTCCCGAGCGGCGTGCCCATGGCAGTCGGGCTGTGCCGGTCCGCCGGCCCGCTTGTCCACTCGAAACGTGCGCTAACCGTATCATCCTCCAAGAGCACTGCACCTCTCCTTACGCTTGCGTTGCCCTTGGTGTGGGGGATCGCCAACATGTGCCATACGAGGGGCTGGGGGTTCTTGTTCCAGGCAACGCTGGAGCAGCCCCGCTACGAAGGGCACGCTAGAGAGCAGCTCCGAGCTGAGGTGGCGCTCTTCGAACGGGCTCTCGACCGCGCTCAGAAGTTCGCGGTCGACGTCGCCAAGCTGAACCTGGAGGATCGACTGGTGCGCCTCACCGAGGCCCAGGCCCGGATGCTGGCCCAGTACGCGGAGGCAGCCCTGCAGGTGTGCGGGCTGAAGGATCGGCTCGACCTGCGTCACGCCATCGCGGAGCAGCTCCGGCTGGCGGCACCCGCGGACGAACTGCCCTATCGCCTCCCCCGGCCGGGAGGGTGGCAGTGACTCTGTGGGCCGACGCCGCCCGGCTGCTGGAGAGCGCGGAGGCGTACCCGAGCGACGACATCGACCGCCAGATCCGCGACCTGATCCGGTCTCGGCCCTGGGCCAAGGTGGGAGCAGTCCTCGCCGTTACGCACAAGGAGCTGAGCCGCGGCCGCTCCACCGAGGCCGAGGACGTGGCCTGGGCCGCTGGGCTGATCCACATACTGCGGCCCCAGGGCTGGCAAGAGGCACCCAGCGGCGAGGCCCTGGAGCAGGCCATCTTGAAGCCCTACCGGGCGACTACCTGACACGAGACGCGCCCATGCGCTAGCCGTGCTTGACCTATACCGGTTCTGGTGTGGACCGGGCATCGCCGGACACAGAATCTCACCGCCGCGCGTGGCGGTCCGATCTCAGGAGCCGCGGCGTCGCCGGCCGCGGCTCCTGAAGACTTGGCGAGTTACGGGGCGAAGTGGTAGACGCCAGACCAAGTGCCGGACTCACCGCCGTTCGAGGACAGGAACGTCGCCGTCCCATGCAGGTTTGTGAGGCCGCCTGTCCCGTTGCCGATCACGATATACCCGATCGTGGAGCCGTCCGGAGCGCCGTTGCCGGAGAAGGGCAGCATGATCGTCCCGACAAAGGTGCCTGCTACTGTGCACTTGCAAAGATCGCTTCCGTAAAACTCGATTGACCCGTCCGGGTGGCCCACGATATGGATCTGTTCTGCAGAGTAGCCGGCAAAACCGCCGGTGAAGAGCACCTCGTCCGTCACGGTCTCGAACACATTGCCCCCTGCCATTCGGAATGACGTCAGAACGGGAGTAGTATTTGGCGCGAGCGAGAATGTCGCGCTAAATGCTGTCGGTGTTGTCGCTGCTGCAGCAGTTCCGGCAGCTATAACAGAGACCGGAATCGCCACAGCCACCGACGCCAGGATGGTCGCACCTATCACCCAGCGTATCTTCATGGTCGAACCTCCCTTCCCCGCCTGAGCAGGGCAACTGCCAGGGGTCGGGCTCGCCAGTGACTCAGTGCGGCCCAGGCGGCCGTAGTCACGGGCCGCACCTCATCGTCTCCCCTTCGCGCGCCCAAGACTACGCTGAGGTGCGGTCGATTGCAACGGCTTAGCCAAGAGGGACGCCAACGGCTGGCGCTGGCTCAGTCGTCGCACGAGGAACGCCAGAGGCTTATGGAGAGTCATCGGGAGCCGGCCAACACCTTCGACCCGAGGGCAGCCCCATGGGCAGCAGATCTGATCTCTGTCGGGCGGCCTAGGGTGCAGCGGCACCCGCTGAGATCAGCTAAGGGAGCCGACGGGGAGACTCGAACTCCCGACCCGCTGTTTACAAAACTACCGTCTCTGAGATCCGTGCCATGTTGCTCTGAAGTGACCTGACCACTTAGTTGACCACTTACGGCCACCTATCGCCAGTAGATCGCCCCGTCTCACTGGGCATGGCGGCCTCAGCACCACATCGACCGACGCTAGATGGACGACTCGCCTCGGGAAGCCGCTGGCCTCACGATGGCGACACCGGCCGAGGGCTCCGGGATGGGCTCGCCACCCTCACACATCCCGGCCAAGTGGGCGGCTATGGCCGCAGCCATGCGCTCCAAGGTCACGGCCACCGTCAGCCCCATGGCAACGCATCCCGGAAGGTCCGGCGCGTAGGTCCCGAGTCCGGTTCGCGAGCGCTCCAGCACTACCGGGTACCCGTGCAAGGGCTCAGCTGCCAAGTAGGCGCTCATCCGTTGTGCTTTCACGGTCGAACACGGCCCCGGCCCAGCCGGTCC
>JAKAWF010000283.1 GCA_021817025.1 bacterium | reverse complement strand
CTGCACATGGTGAGCGCCATCACCGCCCAGGCGCGCTCCTCCCCGAGGAAGAACACCGACGCCGACAGATAACCAAGGGGTGGCTTTCCGGGAGGGTCCACCACCCGCCACGACTCCACGCTGCCGGCGGTGTGGAGAGCATCGCCGGTCACTCCGTCCACCGCCCAGCCGGCGCTGGCGCTCACCATGTGCAGGTCGTCCACCTGGAAGTCCGACAAGCGCCCCGGCACCACCACCCGAGGTGCGGTGGATGGCCCCTTGACCTGGGCCACCGACACGGCGATGGCGAGGATCACGACCAAGCTTGTGGGGCCTGCTCTCGGCCGGAGCCTGCCCTCATCAAAGGGTGACATGATGGCCAATGCCGGGTTCAGGTGCTGAAGCTGCCCAGCAGTTGCGGTATCTTCGAGGCAGGCGGATGCACGCAAGCGCTGAGCAGGCGGGATGTCCGCAACCCCGGCGACGGGCGGGTATCGGCCGGGGCAGTAGCGATTGTTCTCAGGGTGCCAGGAGCCACCGGCGGACCGGCTACGGCCGCCCCTATCGTTGGGGCGCTGACCCGTGCCGCCAGAGTGGCCGCCTCGGGATTGGTCGCTTGGGACGGGTTCGCGCTCACTTGGCCCCGTGCCCGCTACGGTCGAGAAGTTGGGAGACGCGCTGGGGGGACACGCCGAGCAGAGAGCCGATATCGCGCATGGTGAGTTGGCGGCGCTCCAACAGGGTCGCGGCCACATGCCGGGTGGCCGCCGTGGCTTCGCGGTGCGCTCGCTCTGCCACCTGCCGCAATTCTTGGGCCGCGTCGACGTCGGCACTGACACCGCCGGGGAGGTCAGGGCTCACCCTCACGCCGAACGACTGCTGGGACACCCGCAACATTGCCGCGATGGCGTCCCTGGCCATCTCCTCAGCCTGGCTCAAAAGGGCGGGCCTGCCTGAACACCCCTGGAGCCTCGGAGACAACAAGGGGCCACCACTCGCCCGCCGGCACGCAGCGGGCCGCGTACGTCGCGCGCTCAACCGCCCCTGCGGCCATCACCGCCACCCGTCTTCTCCCAACTCGGATTCCAGGTACTTCATGATTCCTTCTGCCGTGTACTCGTTGATCTCGCGGTACCAAGGGATGGCCACTTCGGTGGTCCTGCAGAACCAGATCTCGTACTTGCCCCCGGCGAGCTCCTCCTTTGGGTCCAGCTCTTTCCCGCCTTGCGGGCTGCCTCATGAATCCTCCTGACCAGCGTGCACCGGCTCATCGGCGCGCTGCCTGACGGTGTGGTACGAGGCCAGGCAACTCCCTGCTCGGGGCCGGGGGCACTCCAGACCACATGGGCCGCGCTCAGGGTCCGAGTGGTCGACAACGGTCAGACCATCCGGTCGCTCCACGTCACATCACCGTGGCGTTTCGCAATCAGCCTGCCCCCCGGCGTGTACACGATCGAAGCCCCCGGGGACGGGTCGCCCCGGATCCAGATCCGGCCCGCGGCGACGGTGACGACTGCCCTGCCGGCGGACTGTGGATATGAGGCGATCCCTGCCGCTGTCCCGAGCTAGTCCTTCGCCACCAGCACCCGGGCCATGGCGTCGCAGGCATCGCTCGGCGAGAGGTGGCTGTAGACCTGCTGGATCATGACCAGCGAGGTGTGCCCACCACCTCGGCCCGCTGCACTGGATTCATCCCCTGGGCCAGGGCCCAGGTCACGAAGCTGTGGTGGAAGAGATGCGGGTAAACCCGCTGGGGCAGTCCCACCCGCTGCCCCAATACCCGGACCAACTGCTGCACCCCCGACGGGGTGAGCGGCTCGTAGTCCCCGGTACTGGCATTCCGGCGCAGGCCGACGAAGAGATGGTGGGTGTCGACGTCGTCCAGCCGTCGCAGCGGGCTGACCTCTGGCAGCAGGGTATGGGTCACCCGGCACGCCCGGCACCGTGCTCGCCGCACTCGTAGATGGTCTTGTCCACCTGCCCTCCGGCGCAGCACCCGCCACCGGCCGTGGCCCCACGGGCGCAGCTCCCCCCCCGCAGGCCGGGCAGGCCAGCCTCCCCGCCTGAAGCTCCACCTCCACCTGCTCCTGGTCCGACGCTACTATGAGCACGGATGCCCCTCCAGGCATCTGCTAGAAGGGCCCTCCCGAAGAGCCGGTCAAGTTCCACGGGAGGGCCCTACCACGTTCTGGCGTGGCGCCAATAGCTTGACGCCCCAGCCTGCCCAGCGGAAGTCCAGATCCCCATGGGCACCTCCTGACTCATCCCAGCTCTTTGGGAGCGGGCACGCACCTCGCCCCCGGAAACTCCCGTGGTGGCGACCACGCTCACGGCCACATCCAGCCCTGGCCCAGCCCTCAGTGGCGCCTAACTGCTCCCGGATCCTGATCTACTGTGGCGCTCAACAGCAGGTCCGGGTAGGTGGCCAGTTCCTCAGAGAGGGAAATCGCCTCCGCGATGGGAATCCAGCGCCGGAACTTGGGGCGGACCAGGACTGCCGTGAGCTCATCGAGCAACTCTTGGGTGACAACGGCGACCACCTGCCCGGTGATGAGCAGCTCTACGACTCGGGCGCACCCGCCGTAAGGGTTGATCAAGGCGGAGACCAACACGTTGGGGTCGATGACGACCCGGAAGGGTTCCGGCAGCGCTCAGCCGGCCCGGCGGGCGGAACGCTCGGCGCGCACGGCCGCGATCTCCTCGGCCGCGATACGCCCAGCTTCTTCGTCACTGGGGGCGTCGTCAGGGCGGATGTCGACTCAGATGCGCCCCACGGCACCAGCGCGCCCCAGGTGATGCTGGAGCGCTCCTTCAAACACCTCGTAGTCGTGCTTTCCGGCCCGCGCTGCGGCCACCTTCGCTGCCCGAAGCAGTTGCTCGTCGATGTAGACCGTGGTCTTCTTCCGAGTCACGTCCCCATTCTGGCAGAAAAACTGAACGCCCTCGAGATCACCCCTGGGACGGAGGTTGCCTAGTCAACCGCGCCCCGATCCGTGTCGTCGAGCTGACGGGCCGGGGCCGGAGTTGGCCGGGGAGGAGGCGCCACCAGTCTGGCAGCTCCCGAGAACCCGTCGTCGCGACCACACCCCAGTCATGACCCACCAGGAGTGGGCGCCGAGGCATGAGTCCCCTCGAACAGGTTCACGCTCACTCGGCGCCGTGCCCGCCGCGGTCGAGAAGTTGGGAGACGCGCTGGTGGGACATGCCCAGCAGAGAGCCGATATCGCGCATGGTGAGTTGGCGGCGCTCCAGCAGCGTGGTGGCCACCTGCCGGGTGGCTGTCGCGGCTTCGCGTTGCGCTCGCTCTGCCGCCTGCCGCAATTCCTTCGCGGCGTCGATCTCGGCACTGATACCGTCCGGGAGGTCGGGGCTCACCCTCACGTCGAACGACTGCGGGGACACCCGTAACATTGCCGCGATGGCGTCCCTGGCCATCTCCTCAGCCTGATCCAGACGCCGGGCCTGGCTGAACACCCCCGGAACCTCGGGGACAACGATGGCCCACCAATCGCCCGCACGCACGCAGCGGGCCGTGTACGTCGCGCGCTCAACCGCCACTGCGGCCCTCATCGCCACCAGTCTTCTCCCAACTCGGTTTCCAGGTACTTCATGATTCCTTCTGCCGTGTACTCGTTGATCTCGCGGTGGCGAGGGATGGCCACTTCGGTAGTCCCGCAGACCCAGATCTCATGCTTGCCCCCTGGCGAGGTCCTCCTTTGGGTCCAGCTCTTTCCCGCCTTGCGAGCCGCCTTCTGAATCCTCCTGACAAGGGTGGCCCGGTTCATTGGCCCATAGTCTACGTTACTAGCCCAGCGCAGGCTAGTGGTGTAGCCTAAAGGTGGTGAGTACTGGTTCCCCCATGGTGAGGCTCACACCTTCAGCCTGTCGGTCCGTCACAGCCGGTCCGTCCGGCTCAAGGTCCGGTGGGCATCTCGCGCCCGCTCGGAGGCCGTGCTGGCGGCGTACCTCCGAAGCATCGTCCTTGACCTCCAGCCCGCCAGGCTCATCAGGTCACCCTCCAGGCCGCCGCCAGCCAGCCACGCATAAGCGAAGGCATGACGCAGACTATGGGGATGCAGGCCAACGATTCCGGCCTGCTTGGCGCGGCGCTCGATCACGTCCGAGACTCCGGCTGCGGTCATGGGCCCCGCATGGCCCAACCAGAGCGCGTCCAGCCTGGACAGTCGATGCTTCGGCCGCTCCCTCAGATAGCGGTTCAGCGCCAAAGTCGTCTTGCCCCCACGGGGAGAATTCGGGGTCGGTGACCTTTGCCCATGACCGTCACCGATCGGTCCTGGAGGCTCACATCCCCCACCGCGAGCAGGGCCACCTCACTCAAGCGGGCACCGGTGTCGATGAACAAGGTGATGATTGCGGCGTCTCTCCGATCCTCGAAAGCCCGGCCCTCGGTGGCCTTTAGCAGTCGCCTCCGCTGGTCCGTGCTCGGCACTGGCGCCAGGGTCTCCGGGGTCGCGGGCGGCTTCATGCCCACCATCGGAGAGGCGGTCAGCTCCCCCTCGGACACCACCCACCCGAAGAAACGGAGCAAGCCCCGGTACTTGGTCGCAGGCGTGCTGCCCTTGGCCTCCCGTTGCAGGTGAGCCGGCCAGAGAGTGATCTGCTGGCGAGTGATCCCCTCGGCTCGGCCCGGCCAGCCCTGGGCGTCGGCATACGCAAGGAAGTCCCTCACCGAGTAGCCACCGTTGGCGATCGTCGCCGGCGACTTCCCCTCGGCCTCCGTCGCCAGCAGGAAGCCGTCCCGGAGTATCCCTAGGTCGGTCGACACCACCGCGAGACGCCTTCCCATGGCTCTCGCTTATACGTCCACTTAAGCGGCGGTGCAACGTTGTGCCTGCGGCGCCGATGGCACATTTGTCCAGTTAAGCGGCAATACCAGTAACTTAGACCCTAAAGCTGGTATAATGGGTGGGTGCCACGGGTAGGACAGCCGAAGCCTGAGGACGGTCGGAGGTTGCGCGACCGGATC